>JBEEOX010000107.1:0-6013 GCA_041191425.1 Verrucomicrobiota bacterium
CCGATCTTGAGTGCCATCATCAGCAAGACCGCCACCTGACAGGTGAAAGCCTTGGTCGAGGCGACCGAAATCTCAGGACCCGCGTGCAGGTAAACTCCCCTGCCCGTTTCGCGTGCGATGGTCGATCCCACGACATTGCAAAGGCTCATCACAAAGGCGCCCTTCTGCTTGGCCTCGCGCACGGCCGCCAAGGTGTCTGCCGTTTCGCCCGATTGCGAGATCGCCACGACCAGATCGCGACTGCCAACGATCGGGTTACGATAACGAAACTCTGCCGCTTGCTGAACCTCCGCGTTGATATCAGCCAGATCCTCGAAAGCGTATTCTCCCACCAAACCCGCATGCAGCGATGTGCCGCAACCAACGATCACCACGCGATCGAGATCGGCCAAATCACGCGCCGATGTCCCCATGCCCGCGAGCACCGAGGATCCAAGGTTAAGGTCGAGTCGACCGCGTATGGCATTACCCAAGGAGTCGGGTTGCTCATGGATCTCCTTCAACATGAAGTGCTCATATCCGCCCTTTTCCGCCGCTGAGGCATCCATACCAAGCTCGGCGATCTGACGCGTGACAGGCACATTGTTGAGATCGCGAATGTCGACGGAGTCCGCCGTGACAATCGCGATGTCATTGTCATCCAGATAAATCACTTGCTGCGTGTGGGCTACGATCGCTGATGCATCGGATGCAATGATGGTCTCGCCATCACCCACGCCGATCACGATCGGACTGCCGCGCCGCGCGGTGATGATGCGATCCGGTTCACGAGCAGAAAGCACGGCGATGCCAAAGGTTCCCTCCACCTGATGCAGCGCATCGCACACGGCTTGAAACAGATCACCCTTGTCACAATCGCCAATCAGATGCGAGAGCACTTCGGTATCGGTTTCAGAAAGGAAATGATGCCCCTTGCCCTCAAGCCTCGCACGCAGCGAACGGTAATTTTCAATGATGCCATTGTGCACGAGCGCGATGTCGCCGCTCTGGTCCAAATGCGGGTGGGCGTTGACCTCGGTTGGCGGACCGTGGGTGGCCCAGCGGGTGTGCGCGATGCCCGAGTTGGCGCGAGAAAATCTCTCCGCTGGCCAATCCGCACGAGCGCGATCTTTCAAGGCGGCAACTTTTCCGGGAGCCTTTGCCACAGCGATGCGGTCACCATCCATGACCGCCAATCCGGCTGAATCGTAGCCACGATACTCAAGCCGACGCAGGCCGTTGATGAGCACCTTGGGCGCTTCCGCTTTTCCAATGTATCCGACGATTCCGCACATGATATTTGATAGGTGGTGTTAAGATTTGAATTTCAAGAAACCGGATGAACATCGCGCGTCACAATGTCTCCGGGCAAAGTGGTCGTACTTGGCCACATCTTGCGGCCAGGATAAATCGAGGTGTTGATGCCGGTATGGACACCGTCACCAATGATCGCTCCAAATTTTCTGCGTCCTGTGTCGATCAATTTGCCATCAACCATCGAGCGATGATTCGATCCGTCGTGGCGCAAGTTCGAAGTGCTGGTACCGGCGCCAAGATTGACACCCTGACCAAGCACCGAATCGCCAACATAGGACAAATGACCAATGTTACTGCGATCGAGTACGATGCTGTTTTTGACTTCGACCGACTGACCAATGTGACACGAATCGCCAATGCTCGTGTTGCCACGAATGTAGCAATTCGGGCCAATCTTGCAGTTGCGACCGATCACCACATTTCCCTCGATGAATACCCCCGGCAAAATTCGCGTGCCTTCACCGACGTGGATCAAGCCCTCGATCACCGCCATCGAATGAACTTTGCCATGAATCGCATTCTCCTGCAACGAACCAACCCAAGCTTCGTTGGCGCGCAACAAATCCCACGGATAGCGGATGAGAAACGATTCATCCGCCTTCAACGCATTACCAACCCCATCAAGACGCCAAGCGATCTTTTCGCCAGCAGCTCCAAGAAGGCTTCCGCATTGGCCTGATTCCAGCAACGCCACCTCAACAGCCGCCAGCCACGCGTGTGGATGAACACCCACTGCCACCGATCCAATCACACGCTGCTGGTGCGCGGACAAGGAGATGTTGCCAATGGGAAAATCGCCAATGGCGCGACCAAGGGTCAGCGGATGACAGTCGCTTGCTTCGAAATCCATGTGAAAAATACTAACCGATTTCCTCGCGAATCACCGACGAGAATTTTTCGATCCAGGCTCGGCACTCACCCTCATCTTTGTGCTCAACGAGAACGCGGATCTTGTTTTCGGTGCCCGAATAGCGAATCAAATGTCGCCCGTCGTCGCCGAACTCGCCAGTCGCGCGATCCATGAGCTCATTGAGTTTTCCAAGCGTCGCGATCGGCGGCTTCGATGCCACCGACATGTTGACCAACTGCGAAGGATACTCGTCCATCACCGACGCCAGCTGGGCAAGTGTCGCATTGCGGTCGCGCATCATGCCCAAGACCTGCAGAGCGCTGAGGATGCCATCACCGGTGGTAGCGTAATCACCGAAAATCAAATGACCCGAATTTTCACCGCCAAAAGAATACCCGCCTTTGCGCATGCATTCGATGACATGACGATCACCCACCGCAGTCGCTTCAACGCGAATACCGTGACGCTTCATTGCTTCCTTGAGTCCAAGGTTGCTCATGACCGTCGCTACCAAGGTGTCATTGCGGAGTTTTCCCTGCTCTTTGAGACTGATCGCGCAAAGGGCCAAAATCCGGTCACCACTCACGACTTGGCCGTCCGCATCAGTAAAGATCACGCGGTCGGCATCACCGTCGAAGGAAACTCCAAGGTCCGCGCCAAACTTGCGCACCAACTCGCCCGCATTCTCTGGATGCAGAGCGCCACAGCCGTGATTGATGTTGAGTCCGTCGGGTTGAATGCCGGTGGTAAAAACCTCGGCACCTAGTTCTTTAAAAATCAGCGGAGCAATGAAATATGCGGCTCCATGACCGCAATCGACGACAATTTTCAGACCGTGCAGTGAAATGTTGTTTGCAGCATTTTTTGCAAACTCAATGTAGCGACCGCGTGCGTCATCGATGCGATGCGCTTTGCCAATCTGACGCGGCGGCAAGGGCGCGGCCTCGGCGACATCTCCCAAAATGTGACGCTCGATCATCGCTTCGAGGTCATCGGAAAGCTTGTAACCGTCAGGCCCGAAAATTTTCAAACCATTGTCCTCATACGGATTGTGCGAGGCGGTGATCATGATGCCTGCCGCCGCACCCATCGACTTGGTCAAATGCGCGACCGCTGGCGTCGGCAAGGGCCCAACCATGAAGACATCCATGCCCATCGAAACCAAGCCGCTGGTCAGCGCTGTCTCGAGCATGTAGCCGGAAATCCGCGTGTCCTTGCCCACCAAAACCCGGTTGCGGTTCACCCCCGGCGAACGCAGGACATTCGCCACAGCCTTGCCCGTTCTCAACGCTACTTCTGCGGTGATCGGAAATTCGTTTACCCGCCCGCGGATGCCGTCAGTGCCAAACAATTTCATGGATTCTTATCAGTGTATTTCAGTCGAAATGATGCGAGTTGCAATAGTTCAAAAAAATTTGAACAAATCAAGGCAAATGCCAAAAACCTAGGTATCATGGCAATTTTCCCATCGAGCGCCTTCCATGGGGAAGACCGATCGAGCGCCACAGCGGCACGGGAACAAACAAAAAGGACGTGAGGGATATGACCCCGTACCGCCCTGCGGGCAAGCGCTAATTTTTCGGGATCAGGCCAGCACCGCACGCTGAATGCGCCCGGATGGCTTGCGAAGGAAACGCCGCGCCAATGTTTCAAACTCCTCCGAAAGGTCGGTGAGATGAATCTCAAGACCTCCCTCAACTTCTTGAGGGTTGAGCATGTCGAGCTTCTGCAATTCGCGCTTGAGATGCTCGGCACAGGTCGTGGCACTGTCGACCAAACGAATGCTCTCGGGCAAAAGGCGACGCAAAACGGGAACGAGCAAAGGATAATGCGTGCAGGCCAGCATCAGCGTGTCGATGCCTTTCTCCACCAGCGGCTCAAGATAAGTTTTGAGAATGAGTTCTGCAGCGGGATGGTCGATCCAATCCTCCTCGACGATTGGCACCAACAACGGCGCAGGTTGCGCATGGATGATCAAGCCCGTGCGCTTCAACGCCAGAGCGTGCTGATATGCGTGCGAGCGAACCGTTCCACGCGTCGCAATAATCCCGACTCGCTCGGTTGCCGGATCACTGAGCGCCGATTCGACACCAGCCTCGATCACGCCGATCACGGGCAGATCGAAATTTTCCCTCAACATCGGCAAAGCATGCGCGGTGGCGGTGTTGCAGGCGACGACGATGGCCTTGACCCCTCGCTCAACCAAAAACTTCGCGTCCTCGAGCGCAAAGCGCCGTATCGATTCAGGACTTTTGGAGCCATAGGGCAAACGTGCAGTATCACCGAGGTAGAGGATGTTCTCGTTGGGAAGCAAATCCTGCACCGCCCGCACCACGGTGAGTCCTCCCACTCCCGAATCAAAAAATCCCAACGGCGCCGAGTTCACGCGACCGATCTTGCGCATTACCAGCTCCCCGACAAGACGGAAGCGCGGGGCCTTGATCGAGGGTTTATTTCAATAAGCGATTTCATCCCTTTTTTGCCCCGCCATTGGGATTCGACAATTGTCCAAGCATAAGGCCTATTCCCCGCATGCCGACCGTCCAAATCAAAAACATCACCTATCACCCGTCGATCTGGCCAAAGATGATCGGTGAGGCATCGCGCGACGCGAAACCGGGCGATCTCGTGCAGGTGCTCGACAAGGACGGCAACCCCTTCGGCTGGGGCCTCTGGAATCCGAAATCACGCATGCCTTTGCGCATCGTGAACCACTCGACCGAGGAAATCGACGAGTCGTTTTTCGACGATGCGATCCGCCGCGCCGCATCAATGCGCCGCGAGATGCTTGCGCTCGATGAAACGACCGAGGCCTATCGTGCGATCCATGGCGATGCCGATTTCATGCCTGGAATTGTTGCCGACAAATTCGCCGATGTGCTCTCGGTGGAAATTACCAACCTCGCCGCATGGCAACGCCTGCCGCGCTGGATCCCGATCCTTCATGAATGCCTCGACACCCAACGCGTGGTCATCGGCATCGACTCGGAACTCGCTCGGATCGAAGGCATCCCCCGCAGCGGCGGCGCTACCTCCGACAATGTCCGCTCGGTGAAAATCCGCGAACACGGCATCCGCTACGAAATCGACTTTAGCACCGGTCACAAAACCGGCTTCTTCTGCGACCAGCGCGACAACCGCAAACTTTTCGCCTCCCACGCCAAAGACCGCTCGGTGCTCGACCTCTGTTGCTATACCGGAGGATTCTCAATCTCCGCCGCCCTCGCCGGTGCCAGTGATGTCACGGCAGTCGACCTCGATGAAACCGCGATCGAAATGGCCAAACGCAACGCCAACCTCAACTCGGCGCGCGTGAAGTTCACTCACGCCGACGCCTTCACTTGGATCCGCACGATGATCGAAAACGGCCGCACCTGGGACCTCGTGATGGCCGACCCGCCAAAATTCATCCACGGCCGCGAAGACGAAACCGGCATCGCGAAATACGCCGACCTCAACAAGCTTGCCCTCCAGCTCGTGAAACCCGGTGGCATCTTCGTCACCTGCTCATGCTCGGGACTGCTCGGCGCCGACGATTTCGAACGCACCGTCATCGCCGCTGCACACCGCACCAACAGGCGGCTCCAGATTCTTCAACGAACCGGCGCCGGTGCCGATCATCCGACGCTGTCGAATTACCCAGAATCACGGTATCTCAAGGTGATCTGGTCGCGCGCGCTGTGATTGAAATTTCCTCACTATGGGCGGCTTTTTTGGCCCAAATACCACATATACTTGGCACATATACTTGACTTTCAAGAGTTGCCTGCCAATCATCCCCACATGGCCCAACTCACGATCTATCTGGATGCGAACACGCAGAAAAAAGTCGAGGCCGCCGCCCGGCGCGAATCGATTTCACTATCC
>JBEEOX010000108.1:0-5976 GCA_041191425.1 Verrucomicrobiota bacterium
ACGCTGCTGGCAATCGCGCCAAGAGCTTTGCCACACGCGCTCCCTGCGCCATGGGCTGGTAGAATTTGCAAATGCCCGGGTAAATTTGCCGTCGCTCGTAGGCTCGCGTAAAGGGTGCGAGCGCTGGGCTCCATGACCCCAGCCTGACCTGCCGCGCTTTCGAGCAAGTCAGGACGACCCACATCGCCGACAAAGATGAAATCCCCTGTGAGAAATGCGATCGGCTCATTCGCGCCACCACCGATATCGGTCACCAAATAACTCATGTGCTCGGGCGTGTGTCCGGGTGTGAGCAATGCCTTGAACTCGATGTTGCCGACACGAAAGACATCACCGTTCTTGAGAAACCGCGCATGGGTATGACCTTTCGCCCATTCGAATTGCCAATCAGGTCCACCTTCTTCCGAAAGATAAGCGACAACGCCATGACGCTCGACCAACTCTCTCGCACCGCTCAGATAGTCGGCATGAATGTGGGTTTCGGCAACGGCTGTGATCCGAAGTCCGTTTTCCTTGGCCACATCGAAATAGCGATCAAGGTCGCGTTCAGGATCGATAACAATCGCCTCGCCACTGCGCTGGCATCCGATCAAGTACGCGTTTTGCGCGAGGGACGCATCGGTGATTTGTCGAAGAAACATGAGAGTGATGATTTAAAATCAAATCGAACATGAGTTGCCCACACACTTGATGCCGGACCTTTGATTCCATGGCATTTTGGCCAAAACCATCGCCATGCCGCACCAATCGGTGATGCCTGCAAAAATCAAGCCCGCGCCCACAAAGGCACTCAGCCCGTAAAACGCGGGATGCACATAAGTGCCGAGCCCCACACCCATGAGAACCAGCAAGCCCGCGGCGATGCGCACCTGACGCTCCAGTGAGATGGCCTTTTCTCCCTTCACCACCGGCAGACCCGCGCCTTCCCACGCCATCACGCCCCCGTCGAGAATGAACAGATTCTCACATCCAGCCGCCTGCAGCTTTTGGAGTGCTTGCTCAGCACGCTTGCCACTGCGGCAAACCAGCACGCATCGATCAGACTCACCCGCGGCGGACTTCACCGCGCCCGCATCCAATCGATCGAGCGGCATCAGATGCGATCCCTTGATGTGAACCTCCCCGTGCTCGGCGGGTGTTCGCACATCGATCAGTGAAACAGGTTTTCCGGCGGCGATTTCGGCGTTGAGTTGAGTGGCTTGAATCTTCATGTGAATAAGTGACTCATAAATATTACCGTATGGTTATACTTGCAAGTAAAAAAATTCGTGTCAGAATTTTAACCGAAATGAAGCTCTCATTCAATCAACTCGAACGCGTGGCTGGTCTTTTCCGTGCCTTTGGCGAACCGACCCGTCTGGCGATTCTGCAGGAACTCAAATCCGGCGAACTCAGCGTGTCGGCCATCGTCGAGCGCATTGATTCGAGTCAGGCCAACATCTCCAAACAGCTCAAAGTCCTGCACGAGGCCGGCCTGGTCACGCGCCGCAAGCAATCCACGCAGGTGCTCTACGCGATCTCAGGCCCGATGGTGTTCAAGGTCTGCGCGCTTGTGTGCGACAAGCTCAACCACGACACGCGCATGGCAGCGAAGTTGAAATTTTAGTTAGGCACGGGTGGAAGCAAGGCCTTCGGAATGTCAGGAAACCGGTTCCTTGCTTCGATGCGTGTGCCAATGTCGCCGGACCATCCATAATAAAGGGTCGTCCACTTCCCATCGATTTTCCGCAGGATGGCGAGGAAATCCAGTTCGACCTCGTCGATGACATCCTCAGAAAATGGTTTTCCATTTTTTGGGCTGACTTTGCCCTCCAGTTTGGCCCAGTCCTGATAGACCTGCGCTGATCCGGTGAAAATGACCTCGGTCTTGGCGTGTTTCGACACAGGTCCACGCATGGCATCCATGATGGCCTTGCGTTCGGGGCTGCCGATCTTGGGTTCTGTGATCTTGTCGGCTTTTGAAGATTTGGCTGCTGGTGCGGCTGTGTTCGCGGGTCCGCTTTTTTCATAAAGAGTTCCCTCTCCCTCGGTGGCTGAAAGATTTTCAAAGGAGTTTGGTGAGGCCATCCGAATCTTGAAGGTGTAGCTGCCCTTGGGATGGGAATGCGAAAGCTCATCGCCGACCAATTTCCATGTGCCTGAAATTTTGCTGACATCACCCTCGCCAGCCCCGGATCCTCTCACAACTTCTGTCACGCTCACAAAGGTGCCATCCGCTTTGTAAGTGACCGTGTCCGAATAGCGGCCGTAGCTTGTGATCCATTCTCCGACCATCTCTGGCGAAGCGATCAATGAAGTGACCGAAAGGCACGCGGCGATAAACAAACGGGTGATGCATGTGGGTGTTTTCATGGTGTCGAGCGTGGCGGAACAGCCACATAGTCCATGCGAATACACACGATGCGGATCATTGCCAAGAAATTAAATTCTACGGTGCTGCCATATTCACGCGATCATTCAGCCCGCTGCCCCGAGCATTTCCTCGATCTTCTTTTCCGAGACTTTTGTTGGACTAGGCAGATCAGGCGCGAAGACCGCCACGCGCCAGTCCTCGAGTATGAAGCCGACTTCCCAATGCGCAGGATTCAGCGGATCTTTTTTCCATCGTGCATGCCATGGTTCCCATAGTCGACGCACGCGCTGCATTTTTTCGAGATCCTTTGCCAAGGGCAGTGATTTGATCCTCCCCAGTCGCGAGCGAATCGCCTTGAGTCGACGCGGGTAATCGAGCAGTCGCGCATATCCCGCGCGCCATGCGAATCGCTCACGAAACAGCCAGCCAAGTTGTTCATGGATATCGGCCGCCACCACGCCCAGGTTGCGATCGGCGCGGTGCTCATCAATCCACGCGCTGATACCCGATGCCGCCTCGACGATTTCATCGAGCGCCGCGCTAAGGAGCTTCGCCGCATCAAACCAATGGCCTCTGCACGATTTCCCAAGTTCTCGAAATCCATCCGGCGATCGCGGAAAAATTCCACCGACCACACCCTCGGCCGTCAGAATGAGCAAATCATCAATCGACGTACCGCCATCGCCGAGTCGTGGCAACTCGACCTTGGTCATCAGGCCAATGGGAAATTTTTTTCGCAAGTGATCGACCTCGCCCGCATGAGCGAGACACAGCAATCGCGCGCCGCCAGCCCGATGCGATTCACGCGCTTCGTGATCGTTCACAAAGGCTCGCACACCGACGCTGGATTGCTCATCGACCAGAGCGGGATAAGCAAAGCCGCCTGGGATCGGCACTCGCTCGGGCAATTTTTCCCCATCCCAGCTGCTCATGCCGCTGCGTTCGAGATCCGCGCTGGCCGCGGCCTCAAAACGAATTCTCATGCGGTCGCCCAGTCTCAACTTCAATTCCGCCACTGCCGTACCGAGCGCCAGCTCCTCGCCCTCGTCGTCGCAAACCCAGATCTTGGTTATCAAATGATCCGGCAAACGCGAAAAATCATAAGCATCGACCGGGACATCGGCTCCAGTTCGCACACGAATAAAATCCGACAACACTTGGGCCAGCGGTCCGTCCTTTGGCGCAAGCGCCCACAACTCAACGAAGGCATCCGCCAACGATGCAATCGGCTGACACGCACGACGGTAATCCTTCGGCAAGGATCGCAAGATCAACTCAACCCGCTCGCGCAGGTGTCCATCCACACCCCATGCCGGCAACCATTCGGGCAGACTCGGCAGTTGATCCACATGCACACCGATGGTCACGCCGTCATCGCGCTCGCCGGGCGCAGTGCGGTAATAAATCGGATAGCTATCACCTTCGTGAAAAATTTCATCGGGGTATCCATCAACTCCATGGCACTGCAATTGCTCATCGACCATGGCCCGAAGCCCGTCGATCAGTTTTTCCTCATGTGGCGCGAGCCACTTGTGAAAGGCGGCGGCAGTGTTGATCTCATGCGGGATTTGCTCTTCGCAGTACAGCATCAGCGCATCCTCGTCCCAAACCCCACCAGGTCGACGTAATTTGTCCTCAATCGCGCCAACCTCATCGCGAAGTTCGTCAATGAATTCGAGAAACTTCGCACGCTTGCGCAATCCGCCGCCAAGCAATCCCTCGCGCACAAAAACCGCATGCGCAAGTTTCGCATCCACTCTGCCGTAATGCACCCGACGACCATTCACCACCGCCAAGCCACCGCACACGACCCGTTCCTTGCCATACACCGCGCCTTGGGCTTCATCCCATCTCGCCTCACCATAGACGCTGCGGCACAAGTGCGGTGCGACTTGCTCGACCCAGTCGGGATCGATGCGTGCCACTCGCCGAGCCCACAAGCGTGAAGTCTCGACCAGCTCCATGGCCACCACCCATTCCCATCGCTTGGGTGCTGCAAACAAACCCGATCCAGGAAAAACCGCAAAAAGTCCGCCCGAGGCACTGCGATAGGCCTTGTTATCACGATCCCACAATCCGAACTGCTGCGGCACACCTGCCAACAAGGACCGATGGATCGCGGCATATGGATAAGTATTCTCCGAGGCGCTATGCTTGCCGTTTTCGCGCTTCAATTCAATCGACGTTCCTTCTGCCAACTCATCCACCACATTCGCCCACTCAATCACGCGCCGCATGTTGAGATAAGTTGACACGCAAAATTTTCTCAACGCATTGCGACGCCAAGCCCCGCGCTCGTCGCGAAATTTCTGCAGGTCATTCCACATCCGCAGAATGCCAATGAAGTCACTCTCTGCATCCTTCCAGATGGCATGCGCCTCATCAGCCTCGCGCGCTTTTTCCGCAGGCCTTTCTCGCGGGTCATTGGATTCAAGAAATCCAATGATCGGCAAAATTTCCGCCAAGCAATGTTCCTTGCGCGCCTCAATGATCATGCGCGCCAACCTCGGATCCACCGGCATGCGCGCCATCTCGCGACCGTAAGCGGTAAGCTTTCGATCGCGATCAAGCGCACCGACCTCGCGCAGCGTGCGATACCCCTCGGCCACGGCCTTCGGTGACGGCGCATCGAGAAATGGAAACTCATCGATCTCGGGGAGGCCCAGAGACTTCATCCGCAAAATGACGCCCGCCAGCGAACTCCGCCGAATCTCGGGATCGCTGAACTCCGCACGCTCCTCGAGTTCGGCCTCATCATACAACCTCACGCACACGCCCTCACGCACGCGACCGCAGCGACCTTTTCTCTGACGCGCACTCGCCCGACTCACCGGCTCGACCAAGAGTCGTTGCACGCCCTTGCCTGGACTCCATCGACTCACCCGCGCCACCCCTGAATCAATCACACATGCAATTCGTGGAATTGTCAGCGAGGTCTCGGCCACATTTGTCGCGAGGATCAGTCGACGCAAACGACCCGGATGAAACACCCGTTGCTGATCCGCCAAGCCCAACCTTGCAAACAAGGGCAGCACTTCGGTGTCGCGAAATTTCCTTCCCTCCAGCACCTCGGCACATTCGCGAATCTCACGCTCGCCCGGCAAAAAAACCAACACATCCCCACGCGGATCCACTCCACCCAACCACTCCACCGCCCGCGCAACATGCTGCGGCATCTCTTCGTCATCGGCGGGTGGTAGGAAAAATTCCGTTACGGGAAACATCCGCCCCGGCGCTTCGATCACAGGCGCGGCCACACCATCGAGCGTGAAAAATTCCGCAAAGGATCCAGCATCAAGCGTCGCCGACGAGATGATCACTTTCAAATCATCGCGCGTGAGCAAAAGATTTTTCAGATAACCCAAAAGGAAATCGATGTTGAGTGATCGCTCGTGCGCCTCGTCGAGAATCAAGGCACCATACTGACGCAGCTGTGGATCGCCCTGCGTCTCGGCGAGCAGAATGCCATCGGTCATGAACTTGATCCGCGTCTCCTTGCACAGCTTCTCATCAAAGCGCACCTGATACCCCACCATTTCACCAAGGGGCACTTTCAATTCTTCGGCCACGCGTTGTGCGACACTCACCGCGGCAATCCTTCGTGGCTGAGTGCAGCCAACGCG
>JBEEOX010000109.1:0-5971 GCA_041191425.1 Verrucomicrobiota bacterium
CATCGGCAATGTCGCATTCTATGGCGCGACTTCAGGCGAAGCCTACATCAATGGCATCGCCGGCGAACGCTTCTGTGTCCGCAACTCGGGTGTCAAAACTGTTGTCGAAGGCGTAGGCGACCACGGCTGCGAATACATGACGGGTGGACAAGTGATCGTTCTCGGCGCGACCGGACGCAACTTCGCCGCAGGCATGTCCGGCGGCATCGCGTATGTCTACGACCTCGACGGACTTTTCGAAAAACGCCTCAACAAGGAAATGGTCAACCTCTACCGCCTCATCGAGTGCGGTGATGCCGACATCGCCAATGTGAAGTCGGAAATCGAAAAGCATGTCGAGCTCACCGGCTCACCGCGCGGCAAACACATCCTCGCCAACTGGGATGCGGAGCTGCCGAAGTTCTTCAAGGTCTTCCCACGCGACTACGAGCGCATGCTGGAATGTTTCCGCAAGGTCGAAGAACAAGGCCTCTCCGGCGACGAAGCCGCGATGGCGGCCTTCGAGGAAAACCTCAAGGACCTCTCTCGCATCGGCGGCAACTGATCCCAACAACGGCGATCATCGGTCGCCGTAAAATCACAACTACTTCCAACACACACACTTCACATCATCATGGGCAAGCCAACAGGATTCATGGAAATCGCTCGCAAGACCGATTCCGAAATCGCTCCAATCGAACGCCTCAAGAACTGGCGCGAGTTCAAAATTCATGGCGATGACAAGGAACGCCGTGCCCAAGGCGCGCGCTGCATGGACTGCGGCACACCCTTCTGCCACACCGGCCACATCGTTTCCGGCATGGCCAGCGGCTGCCCGATCAACAACCTGATCCCCGAGTGGAACGACCTGATCTTCCGCGGACGCTGGAAGGAAGCGCTCGAACGCCTTCACAAGACCAACAATTTCCCGGAATTCACCGGCCGCGTCTGCCCCGCTCCCTGCGAAGGCTCCTGCGTGCTCGGCGTGATCGAACCACCCGTTACGATCAAAAACAACGAGTGTGCGATCATCGACAAAGGCTGGGAAGAAGGCTGGGTCACCCCCCGCATCCCCGAAACCCGTACCGGCAAAAAAGTCGCTGTCATCGGCTCCGGTCCGGCCGGACTCGCCTGCGCCGACCAACTCAACCAAGCCGGCCATAGCGTCACAGTTTTCGAACGCGAGGACCGCGTAGGCGGACTTCTCATGTACGGCATTCCCAATATGAAGCTCGACAAGGAGCTGGTCGTGCAACGCCGCGTAAACCTGCTCGCAGCCGAAGGCATCGTTTTCAAAACCGGCATCCACATCGGTAAGGACACGGAGTGGACTGCTGAAAAACTCCGCAAGGATTTCGATGCAATCGTACTCTGCTGCGGTGCCACCCTCGGACGCGATCTGCCGATCGACGGACGCGACGCCAAAGGCGTGCACCTCGCGATGGAATTCCTCACAAGCAACACCCGCTACCAGCTCGATCATCATTTCGACGGCAGCAACCCTGGCCTCAATGCTACTGGCAAGGATGTCGTGGTTATCGGTGGTGGCGACACCGGCACCGACTGCGTCGGCACAAGCCTGCGCCACGGATGCAAGAGCGTGATCCAACTCGAGATCATGCCGCAGCCGCCCATGGAACGCGCCGCCAACAACCCATGGCCGGAATGGCCGAAGGTTTACAAAATGGACTACGGCCAAGAAGAAGCCGCAGCCGTGCAAGGTCAAGATCCGCGCCAGTACCTTGTGCAAACCAAGCGTTTTCTCAAGGACGATTCCGGCAATCTCTCCGGCCTCGAAATTTGCGACATCGAGTGGGTCAGCGAGAATGGCCGCTTCATCCCAAAAGAAAAAGAAGGTAGCGCCCGCATCATCCCCGCCCAGCTCGCACTCCTAGCGATGGGCTTCATGGGACCCGAGCAAAGCATCGTCGAGCAATTTGCCCTCGAAACCGACGCGCGCTCGAATGTGAAAGCCGAACACGGCCAGTTCACCACCAGCGTCAAAGGCGTCTTCGCCGCTGGCGACATGCGCCGTGGTCAGTCACTCGTCGTTTGGGCCATCAACGAAGGCCGCGGAGCCGCACGCGAATGCGACCGCTTCCTCATGGGGGTCACGAATTTGCCGTGAGTCGATAAGGCAGGGTAATTGGAGATTGATCTCACATCTGAAATTACCCAAGCAACTTATTCACAACTCATTGATCGGCTTCTTCAAAAACTCTTCGTCGCGAAGTTTTCTGAGCCGTTCAAGATTGCGTTGCTGGGTTGCGATGTCTGGATCGTTGGATGCCGGATTCTGCATGCCGTATTTTTTCCACGGGCCGTAGGGGACTTGGCCGCTTTCGACAAAGCGCCAATGCACCTTATCGCCTGACTTGAGCCCAAGATAGTCGCGTATCGCCGGGGATAGATCGATGCCGGCGCCTCCGTTTTGCGTCGTTCTTGGTGGCTTGTTGCCAAAGACATAATTCCAATCCTCGGTTTCCCAGGGCCCACAATCCTCCCACTGGGCAAAGCACGACCTGCCACCACGAAAGATTTGCACCCAGCGGCCTTTGCACACGGTTTTTCCAGGTTCCGGCCTGTAACGCACAAACCATGGGATCACCCTTGCCGCCTCTGGCTTGTGCTCACGATGACTCACCACATCGTTGTAGGGCAAGGCGATATAGAATGGATTGAGCTTGGGGATGAAATTCTTGGGTCGAAACTCACCCGTGGCATGACTCGCTATTCGTTGAGCGGGATCGGGATCATCATAACCGCCAAAATTTTCGACCCAATTCGTGTCCCACGACGACTTGGTATTCGGCGTCGGATTGTTTTGCGTCGGCAGCTCGCCGATCCAGAAGATCGTGCAAGTGATGTTCTTTTTCCAGGGATAGGAAATATTCGGAGTTGTGACCGACGAGCGCGCTTGATGCGAAGAGCTAGTGGGAACCACCACGCGGGGAACCGGTTGCTGCAATGCCTGACCCAACGCCGCAGCCCCGATCCCACTGGCAAGCAGCAGGGATACGAGTCTCAGACACTTGTTGCAAACATGCGCAATCATGCGGTTGAAATGGCCTGACCCGACATGAATCAGGATCACCAGCATCCACGAAGGACTGCGGCGATCAAGACTTAGCGGATGCGGATTTTTTTCTCAGTCCCAGAAAAACCACCAGTCCCGCCACGCTTAGGAAACCGGTGGCGACAATGCCAAAAACCGTGAACAGGCGCCGACCCGAGGAATCAACCTCATCACGACCGATCTCGTCGGCCAGAACTTCGCCCGGCTTCTTTGATAAAACCAAGCATCCGTCCGCCACCTTCACGCTCGTCAGAACCGCCATCGCAGGCCCAAGCAGCGGATCCTCAAGATAGCGCTCGGCCAAACGATACGGCGACATCTGACCAATGAAACCCTCCGGCACGGTCGCGCCTTCGACCTCGATTGCATCGATGCGCAATACCACCTCGCGTTTGAGCAAGGCAGGACGCGCCACCAAAGTGCCGATCAAGAACCTCGGATCGGAGGTCATCCATGCATCCTCTCCGGGGCGACCCAACCTCGGTTTGCCGTTAAGTCGAAAACAAATCGCAATGCGCAACTTGTCGCCATCAATCTTCACCACGCGAAAGTTTCCGCGCAAATCGCGAAAGGCATCAAACGCATCGATCGCGAGGTTGATCTCATCCGGTGTCAAAGCCAGCGATGCCTCGCCATCCCCCATCAAACCCTCGTGAAAGAGAATCATTCGTCCCTTGAGCGCATTGAGCTCGGTCTTCCGATTTTCGATAGCCCCGACCTCAAGCGGCTTCACCTCTGCCGACGTGAATTTCACAATCTCATCGTACTGCCGAAAAAGCGTCATGACCGAAAACACGACGAGAAAAATGATGACCATCAAGGCCGTGAGAAGAATTGCGCAACCCGAGAGCGGTGACCGATCGCTGGTTTTATCGTCGGATATGTTTTCTTTCATCGCTTTGAAAAAAGAGAGTGTTTCATGAAGGTGTGCCTTCGTTTTTGGGCGGATTCTGATCCGCGTCAGCTGTCGGATTCTCCTCATCGCAACCGACCGGCAGAAGGAGGTTGAGCCGCTCCTCGCGCTCGCGAGCTTCACGCTCTTCCTCAATGCGATTGTTGCGCCGATCCAACCAAGCCAACCAAATGCAGATTTCGTACAGCACGATCATCGGCAAAGCCATGAGCAGCAGTGTCATGATGTCAGGCGTTGGAGTGAGCACCGCCGCCGCAATGAAAATTGCCACGATCGCGTAGGAGCGCGTCGATGACATCGTTTCGTAACTCAGCATTCCAAGCTTCACAAAAACCATCACCACCACCGGCAATTCAAAGGCGAGCCCAAAAAGCAGCGTGAACTGCATCGCAAACGAAATGTATTCGCCGATTCGCCAATCGTTGGAAACACCGAGGTTGCCGCTCCATTCGTAAAAGAATTCCAAGGCCCTTGGCAGCACGCCGAAGTACGCGAACAAAACCCCGCCGAGGAACAACCCAAAGCCGATGCCCATCGCTGGCCACAACACGCGTTTTTCGTGTCGATGCAAACCAGGCAGGACGAATTGCAAGATGAACAAAAGTAAAAGCGGAAACGCCAACACGATGCCCGCGTAGAAAGAGAGCTTCATCGATAGCATGAAAGTCTCGGTCGGTTTGAGAGCCGACATCATCTTCAAGTTTCCCCGCTGCTCCAACTCAGTGCTAGGCATCGTCTTCGCCAGCACCTCAACCTGCTTGCGCAGATCAACCCTCACATCCAGCCCTTCAAGAAATGCCTTTCGACGATTCTCCGGCACATCCAACAAGGCCCGAAGCAATGCCACTGATCGCGCATGAAACACCAAATCAGAATCGCCAAGGTTCTTATAAAAAACCTCACGCTGAGTGTTGTCCAAACCCGATGCCGCATGCTCGATCCGTTTGGCACTTTCCCAAATTTCGACATTCAACGGCTTGGGAATTTTGGTCGCACTCTTCGGCAATTTTGCATCGAGCTGCGTGATCCATACCTGCTCGACAGGACGCCGCAACAACTCCATCAACTGCTGCTGAAACCCGAAACACACAAACATCGAAATCACCAGCGTGATGAAGATGCGCTTGATCATGATCCGCAGATCCTCAAGGTGCTCGAGAAAGGGTTTCTCGTGATCCGGATGCGAACTCTCGCGGAGTTGGATGATCTTATGAAGCAGATTCATGCCGTAAGGCGCGCATTCAAGCCACAGCCCAGATCAATCGCAAGGGCGGATGTGACGCATCGCGAAACATTCCCATCAAAAACCTTACGCACTCTTGAGGTAGGTCGACGCCAGATCCACCGGCTCGTAGGGCACGCCGTAGCGATCGCAAATTAGGTTGGCACTGATCCGACCCGATTCATAAATTGTTGGCAGTCCGCTGCCCGGATGCGTGCCACCGCCAACCAAGTAGCAGTTGTTGAAACCTGCGTAACGGTTGTGTGGACGAAAATACAGCATCTGCGTGAGCGTGTGAGCGAGGTTGAAGGTCGCACCCATGAAGATCGACGAACTCTCCCAATCCTTGGGCGAGAAAACGCGTTGCTCTACGATGTGGCTGCGCAGATCTTTCATTGAAGTGCGCTCCTCGATCCGACGCAAAATTTTCTCCGCGTACGCCTCCTTGTGCGATTCCCAATCGAAGCCATGACGCGTGTTGATCGTGGGTACGAGAATGTAGAGACCCGACTTACCGGCCGGCGCGACATGCGGATCGGTGACGCAGGAATTTCTCACATAAATCGACATGTCATCCGACACATGGCGCTCGCTTTGAATGTCGGCCACATTCGCGCGGTAGTCGTCGGCAAAGATGATGTGATGGTGCGGCTCGTTCTCGTACACCTTGTCCAGCGCCAAAAACATCATGAAGGTCGAGCATGAGAAACGCTTGGCGCGCATGCGCTCGTCGCTCACCGCACGGCCATTGAACAGTCGTGTCGCCGCATGACCGTAGTCG
>JBEEOX010000110.1:0-5967 GCA_041191425.1 Verrucomicrobiota bacterium
AGCGGTTTGCCCTCAAGAAAGAAATTCTGCGAAACCTCCAAACGAATCTGAGCGTAGCGGGCAGGATCATTTTCACGAGCCAAGACCATGGCAAAAGCACCAGTGTCGGCACCACTGACGCAACGCGCATCGACATCGGCAAGCCTCAAGCGTGAGCACCATTCACCCGCAAGCGCCTCACCCATGACCGACTTTTCAGGCGTAACCAGGCTCACCCTGCCGCCATGATTCGGATCCGTGTGCACCATCACATGCACCACGCTGTCATATCGCCGCAAATCATCGGCAATGCGCTGACGCAACTGCTGGCGAAACACCCGCTCATAACGATCCACCATCCTAAGACGCATGCTCTCGGAAATTTTTTCCGAAAATCGGCTCCACCTTTGATCGCCATCTTTTTCTAGATCAATCAAAAGTCGGGTTACATCGCCATGCACCAAGGGCGTGCGAAACCTCATGGCAAAAGCCTGACTCAAATTCAAAGCTCCTGGCTCCCAGCCCTCTTTTGAGGTCAGGGCCTCCTCACTGCCGTGAAAATATTCGCGGTATGCCTCCGGCACCGTGCAGGTCGCATGTTCACAGCTGAAAAGATAGGGTATCATCGGCTTCCTAGGGCTATCATGGCCATGCATACACACCGAGTCCTCCGATGGCAACCCCCTTCGCGACCCGTGCCCATGTGCTGCGGCGATGATGGATTTTTCTCGTCCTTGCGTCCTCGTGCCCTCACCCTCCCCCCGCAATGCTCAAAGCTGGAATCGTCGGACTGCCCAATGTTGGCAAATCAACCCTCTTCAACGCTGTCACCCGCACCCGCAAGGCGGAGGCGGCCAACTACCCATTCTGCACGATCGACCCGAATGTTGGGATCGTAACAGTTCCCGATCCGCGCCTCGCCGTGCTGTCAAAAATATCGGGATCGCAAAAGCTAGTTCCCACTGCCATCGAGTTCGTCGATATCGCAGGGTTGGTCAAAGGTGCCTCCGAGGGTGCCGGACTCGGCAATCAATTCCTCGCCAACATCCGCGAAACTGACGCGATCGTCCAAGTGGTTCGCTGTTTCGAAAACGATGACATCATCCACGAACTCGGCACGGTCGATCCAATCCGTGACATCGAGATCATCAATTCGGAACTCATCCTAGCCGACATGGCGGCTCTCGAAAAACGCCGCGCTACACGGGAAAAGAAAGCCAAAGGCGGCGACAAGGAAGCAAAGAAGGAAGTCGAACTCATCGATGTGATCATGCCCCACCTCGATCAAGGCAAGCCCGCGCTCACTCTTGAATTCAGCGATGAGGACAAGGCCGTTGTTCGCGATTTTTTCCTACTCTCATCGAAAAAGACAATCTACGCCTGCAATGTTTCGGAAGACGAACTCGCAGAAGCAATAGAAAATCCTGATTCGCACCCGCAGGTTGCCAAGGTGCGCCGCTATGCAGCCGAGCACAGCGGCTCTGAAGCCGTGGTGATCTCCGCGCGCATCGAAGAAGAACTCAGTGAAATGCCTCAAGAGGAAGCGTTGGAATTCTTGCGCGAAATGGGGGTCAATGACTCCGGCGTCTCATCGCTCATTCAAGCGGTGTACCATCTACTGGGCTTGCGCACATATTTGACCACCGGTGTCCAAGAAACCCGGGCTTGGACCATTCATGAGGGCGACAAAGCCCCTGCCGCAGCGGGAGTCATCCACACGGACTTCGAACGCGGATTTATCGCCGCTGAGGTGGTTCACTACGACGATCTCGTCTCACTCGGCTCGAAAAACGCCGCCAAGGAAGCAGGCAAGCTCCGCATCGAGGGCAAGGAATACATCGTCAAGGACGGCGATGTGATCGAGTTTCGCTTCAATGTGAGCAAGTAAGCTCAAAGCGGCACTTCCATGCCCGAAGCCTCGGCCAAACGTTTTTGATTGGCGTCGAATGTGAGAAATACTTCAGCCCCAAGATGAATGGCTGTGGCGACATGCAAGATGTCAGTCATGCGATGACCATTTTCTTCCGTGTATTTTTCGCTCAGGTTTTCGGCGATGCGATGCACATCCGCCCAGTCGGGTGCCGCCATTTCAAAAACCCCTTGCGAAAGATCCGACTGAAGCGCTCGCAACATGGCCAAGCCCTCGGACTTAGCAAATCCCTTGCTACGATCGAGAGTAAATAGCCTCATTTGAAAACGAATCGACTGGCGAAACTCTAGAATCAAAAGACTCGATACGAGCAAGGGTTTAGAAAGCTTTGCGTGATAAACATCCGCACGCCGTGAGTTGCTCTGCTCGCGGTACTTCGCACAGAGAAATGAAGTGTCAGGAAAAACAATCATCCATCTTCCCCCTCCAATTCGGCTTCACGCATCAACCTTACTTCTTCATCAGAGAAAACCCTGTCACCCCAAATGGCTTTCCTCCTCGCCTCCCAATCAATCTTGGGCACGGCATTTTTATTCTTCGGCATAGCCGACAAAAATCCAATCGGCTTGCCACGCTTCTCAATCCGAATCTCCTCACCCTCCCCCAACCACGCCTCCACCTTGGCGAAGTTGTTTCTCAAGTCCCTGACGGTCACTGTCTTCATGTGGACAAATTATGTCCACATTGGAAAAAGTCAAATTTTTTGAGACCCCAACAACAATCAACGACCTTCAAACTTGCGAGTCAAAGCCAGACCATGGCTTGATGAGCGCATGGATACCTACCTTGGACTGTTGCGGGATGTGATGACAAATGGCGAGCACCGCGCCGACCGCACGGGAACGGGAACGATCTCAGTTTTCGGGCGTCAGGTCCGATACGATCTCCGCCAAGGATTTCCCTGTCTAACCACCAAAAAACTTCACCTTCGCTCGATCATTCACGAACTGCTTTGGTTTCTGAAGGGCGAAACCAACACCCGCTACCTGAAGGAAAATGGTGTCACGATTTGGGACGAGTGGGCCGACACCGATGGTGAACTTGGGCCGGTCTACGGCAAACAATGGCGCTCTTGGCCCGCGCCCGATGGCCGCACGATCGATCAGATCCACCTGCTGATCGAAGGTCTCAAAGGCAACCCTCACTCCCGCCGTCACATTGTCTCGGCATGGAATGTCGGTCAAATCCACGAAATGGCCCTCCCACCTTGTCACTTACTCTTTCAATTCTACGTCCACGAGGCGCGCGACAACGGGCTCCCAGGCCTGTCATGCCAGCTTTATCAACGCAGCGCCGATCTTTTTCTAGGAGTTCCTTTCAACATCGCTTCTTACGCATTACTCACCCACATGATCGCCCAAGTCTGCGGATTCGAAGCTCGCGACTTTGTCCATACTTTCGGCGACCTGCACCTTTACACCAACCACCTCGAACAAGCCGAACTCCAACTCACCCGCGAGCCCAAGCCTTTGGCGAAAATTTGGATCAACCCCGAGGTGAACGACATCGATGCCTTCACGTTTGAAGACATCCGACTGGAAAACTACGATTCACACCCGCACATCAAAGCGCCGGTCGCCGTGTGATTGATAACGATTCGCAATCAACCCAATCCACAGGCCGGTGATCGAAGTCATTTGTCAAAAAGGCCTTTATCTCCCCGAGCTTGATCTCTGGCTCGATCCACGATCACCCAAACCACGAGCATTCATCTCCCACGCGCATGCCGATCATGTGGCGCGGCACCACACATGCCTCTGCTCGGAAGTCACTGCGAGGCTGATTCGAGACCGATTCCGCATCAGCGTGGAACGCATCAACTCCCACGCATTTCATTTGCCCATCATCGACCGAGGATTTCGCATCGAGCTATTGCCCGCGGGCCACATTGCTGGATCAGCCATGATCCACATCACTCGCCTGTCAGATCAGGCGACTCTGCTCTACACAGGTGATTTCAAAAATCGCCCAAGCCGTACCGCGGAGCCTATCGTATTCGCCCAAGCCGACACGCTCATCATGGAGACCACCTTTGGTCTTCCGAGTCACCGTTTTCCTGAAAGTGCTGAAGTGGAGAATGAAATCCTTTCATTCGTTCGCGAGACTTTCGACCAAAACAAAACGCCCGTCTTGCTCGGTTACTCACTAGGCAAGTCCCAAGAGGCACTCGCGCTAATGCATGAGCATCAGATCCCCACTTTGATGCATCCCGCGGCCGCGAGCATGACCCGATCCTGCATCGCTGCCGGAACACCAAATTTGCCCGAACCCATCGAGTTCGACGGACACACCCCCGAAGGCCATGTGCTCATCGCACCACCGCATGTGATGCGTTCCAAAAAATTGCTTGGGATTAAGTCCAAGCGCACAGCGATGCTCACGGGTTGGGCTTTGCAAACTGGCGCAAAATTTCGCTACGGCGTTGATGAGGTCATTCCCTTCTCCGATCATGCCGATCACCCTGGCCTCATGCACTGCGTCGAATCCGTTCGCCCCCAACGCGTCATCACCATTCACGGCTACACCCGTGAGTTCGCTGCCGAACTGCGCTCACACGGCATCGATGCATGGTCAGCCAGCGGCAACGACCAACTGGAATTCCAATTCAAAAAAAGATAAACACCCACCCATGCGCTTACCCTTCATTGCGATTATCGCTTTCCCACTCATCGCGCTACTCTTCACATCCTGCTCAACAGACAGCGCATCATCCAGCGGACGCGACTACTGGGGCCACCGACCGGGACCGAAAAATTTCAAAACCGTCATCCTCGATGCCGGTCACGGAGGTAAAGATCCTGGTGCCATCAGCAAACACACCTGCGAAAGCGAAAAAGACCTAACCCTCGACATAGCAAAACGCATCAAGGCCGAACTCAGCGGATTCAAAACCATCCTGCTGCGCGACCACGATCACTTCATCGAGCTCGACGATCGCGTCACACTCGCAAACAAGCGCGGCAACGCGGTTCTTATCAGCATTCACTTCAACAGCGGGCCTTCTCAGGTGCGCGGACCCGAAACCTATTACTGGCGCGTCGACAGCCATGGCCTCGCGACCCGACTGCAACGCGCGATGGCATCCGCAAGCCCTTCGGAGGAAAACAATCGCGGTTTGGTCCGCCGCCGACTCCGCCTCACCCGAAACCCGGAAATTCCCTGCGTCCTCATCGAGTGCGGCTACCTCAGCCACCATGCCGAGAGCAAATTGATTTCCTCCACGGCATACCGTCAAAAACTCGCCTCATCGATCGCAAAAGCCATCCGTACCCAGTCATCCGATGGTGACGCTGGCACCGGCCCACTGCCCCGCCCGATCAACGCCCCGCCCAGTCGCCCAACTGATGCCCAAGAGTGAGATTCAGCAAAAATGCCCGCTCCCAGCCTGAACCCAAAAAATGGCGAAATTTCCGTTGATTTCCCGATTGACAGCCACCAAGCGGATCCCTAGTTTGCGCCCCCCGCGCGTCCTCAAGCATGGTCGCCATTACCTCATCACAAGCACATGAAGACATTTTCCGCTAAGCCCCACGAAGTCGACCGCAAATGGTATGTGATCGACGCCAAGGGCAAAGTCCTCGGCCAAGTCGCTGTCGAAGCTGCCCGACTTCTTCGCGGCAAGCACAAGCCGACCTTCACCACTCATGTTGATACTGGCGATTTCGTGGTCGTGATCAACGCCGATCAAGTTGTGCTCACCGGTGCTAAGGAAAATGCCAAAATTTACACCCGCTTCTCGGGTTATGTCGGCGGACAAAAGGTTGAAACCCCACGCATGGTTCGCGAACGCCGCCCCATTCTTCTGGTTGAGCGTGCAGTCTACGGCATGCTTCCCAAAACTCGCCTCGGCAAGGCTCAATATTCGAAACTCAAGGTTTACGCTGGTGCCGAACACCCGCACGAAGCCCAGCAACCCGTCGCCCACGCCGTCCGCTAAGTTCAGTTCCATTTTCTCCCATCATGTCCACCACCTCACCTAGCGCCACTGGTCGTCGCAAAACCGCCGTCTCGAGAGTCTGGCTCACCGAAGGCAGCGGCCAAATCATCATCAACTCGCG
>JBEEOX010000111.1:0-5963 GCA_041191425.1 Verrucomicrobiota bacterium
CACCAGCGTTGTGCTCCACGCCAGACCAAAGTACTCGCTGTTGACCGTTCCCGTCGCGTCAAACACCGTCTCATCAAAGCTCACACGAAGCCCGTATCGACCGGCGTTGAGCCAATCGAAGCGAAGCATCTCGGTGTTGTTGTAGGTCGAGATCGACTCGCCAATTTTTGAAACAAATTGACCACCGCCGTCGACCGACCAAACCTCGAGATCAAGATTGGAAAAAGCCAAGTCACTTCCCGTGCTCGTGAGATTGTCGAATTCCCGCACAGAAAACCAGTTGAGCGCGACCGAAAGTGAAACTGCCTGATTGAAAGAAGAGGAGAATACATAATCAAACGACTGCCCTATGCCAATGGTCGCCGCATCCCAGCCATTTTGACTGATTGAACCACCTCCATCGAGCGCCAATTCGCGAGTGCCGAGGTAATAGACATCGATCGCCTTTTCAAGATTCATCAAGCCCGCACCTGTGACGGGATCAAGCGACTGGGTGGTCACATTCATCTGGTTTTGACCATTGTTCCATCCATCCGTCTTGGTGGCGGAGGCCATCAGCACCGACTTGATCACCCTGGTGTCAAAAGCATCGTCATTCCCCAAATGATTCACATTCGTATCGGTTTTGGCCGCATCTTTGAGCAAGGAAATTCCACCGGCAACCATCGGAGCCGCGAAACTCGTACCGTCCATGTTGAGGAAATACAGATCCGTCGGCGAAGGCTCCTGAACATAGCTTGGCAGACCCGCGCCAATACCCCCGCTATCACCCAGATAAGCAGCTAGGTACATGTATTCGCCTGGCGCGGCGATGTCGACGGCACTGCGAACACCGACATGGTTGATGCCCGTCACAGGGTTGTAAAAATCTACCTTGCCTCGGGAAGAAAACTCGGAGGGCTGAAGATAATTCACACCACCGACTGAGCCGACCGAGATATTATTAAAACCCGATGCTGGATAACCGACAGTACCAAGGCCATCATTGCCCGCTGCAACCACCAGAGCGACTGATGCGTTTTGACGCGCCAGCGCATCGATCGCCAAGGATTCAGCACCGATTGCTGGGTCATCCTGACCACCCCAGCTGCTGTTGATGACATCTGCCTGGGCAACACCCGAACCTTGAAAAAAGGATCGGTAGACACTGATGGTCGATGCTTCATTTGTAGCGAACCCACCAACGTTGGTGCTGGAATAGGCGGTCGCAATGGCACCCGAAACCAATGACGCCTCTGGTGCCATACCCAGACCCACACCGGTGTAGGTTCCTCCGTTCAATGGAATATAACCACTACCCGCAAGCACATGGCCAACCATCGTGGCATGGTAGTCCAGCTCATTGGTCAAGCCAGGCGCTGGGCTGTTGAAATTACTGACCCCTGTGGTCGCATCCGGTGCACGGACAAAAACCTCATGTCCGTTCCATACATGACCTCCCTCAATGTTTCCAATCACCGTGCTTTGCCCTCTGAAGCCCGCATTGAAGAATGTGTCCCAGCCAACCACCGAGTTCACAAAATCAATACTCTCAAAAGCCCCGTTGACGTAAGGAGCAGAAAAAATCGAGGTCTTGGGATCATCAACACCGATCGCCGTTGTGGATGCAAGAGCTAGGCAAAAAAAGGTTTTTGAGGGCGCACCCATGAACTTAACCTACACTATAAAGGAAAACGCCGATCACAATCGCAAAGTCAGGCCACCTGAACCTGCTTGTCGACATCCTCGCGGAGGTTTTCGATGATGAAGTCCTGCCTTTCCGGCGTGTTTTTTCCCATGTAGAAGGCTAGTAACTCTCTCACGCCCTTGCCCTCTTCGTACTCCACTGGGTCAAGACGCATGTCGGGCCCGATCATGAAGCCGAATTCATCGGGTGAGATCTCACCGAGTCCCTTGAATCGCGTGATCTCGGAATTCTTGCCGAGCTTTTCGAGCGCTTTCTTGCGCTCTTCGTCATCGTAGCAATAGATCGTTTCCTTTTTGTTGCGAACACGGAATAACGGCGTCTGCAAAATGTGCAAATGACCGTCTCGGATCAACTCTGGGAAAAACTGCAGAAAGAAAGTCAACAGCAACAATCGGATGTGCATGCCGTCGACATCGGCATCGGTGGCGATGACCACTCGGTTGTAACGCAAGTTTTCGATCCCCTCTTCAATGTCGAGCGCCGCTTGCAGCAATGCGAACTCCTCGTTTTCATAGACCACCTTGCGCGGCAAGCTGAAAGTGTTGAGTGGTTTGCCGCGCAATGAAAAGACCGCCTGCGTTTCCACATCACGGCTCTTGGTGATCGATCCCGAGGCAGAGTCACCCTCGGTGATAAAGATCGTCGATTCCAAACGGCGCTTGTGTTTGGTGTCGAGATGCACGCGGCAATCGCGGAGTTTCTTGTTGTGCACCTTGGCCTGACGCGCCCTCTCACGGGCGATCTTCTGAACACCCTTCAAGTCCTTGCGCTCGCGCTCGGCGGAAAGAATGCGCTTTTGGATGGCCTCAGCTACCTGCGGATGTTTGTGCAGATAGTTGTCGAGATGGGTCTTGAGGAAATTTCCGATGAAGGTCCGCAACGATTCACCTTCGGGAGCAATGGTCGTCGAGCCGAGCTTGGTCTTGGTTTGCGATTCGAAAATTGGTTCCACGATGCGCACGCTCACCGCCGCCTCGATGCCTGCACGGATGTCGGCCGGATCGTATTGTTTTTTGTAAAACCCACGCAAAACCTGAACCAAGGCCTCGCGGAATGCAGCCAAGTGAGTACCGCCCTGTGAAGTGTTTTGGCCATTGACGAAAGTGTAGTACTCCTCGCTGCTCTCGGCGCTGTGGGTAAAGGCGATCTCAATGTCCTTGCCGACCAAATGGATCGGCGCATAGAGCGCCTCATGCTCCATTTCCTCGCGCAAAAGATCCAACAATCCGTCCTTCGATCGGAACTTCTTGCCGTTGAAAACCACGGTGAGTGCCGGGTTGAGATAGGAATAGTAACGGCACATCTTTTCGACAAAGGCCTCCTTGTATTTGGCCTTCGCCGGGAAAATCGTGCGATCGATCTCAAACGCCAAACGCGTGCCGTTCTCCGCATCGTCGCGACGTGGATTTTTCATGTCGACCGTGAGAGCCCCCTTCGAGAACTCAAGCGCTTTGGTCTGACCATCGCGCCATGACTGGATTTCAAAAAAATCGGAGAGTGCGTTGACCGCTTTGATGCCGACACCATTCAAGCCCACCGATTTTTTGAATGCCTCGCTGTCATACTTAGCACCCGTATTGATCTGCGCCGCGCAGTCGAAAAGTTTTCCCAGCGGAATGCCGCGGCCAAAGTCACGCACCTCAACGCGCCCCTGTTCATCAATGTCAACGCGGATTTCCTTGCCGAAGCCCATGATGTGCTCGTCGATGGAGTTATCGACCGCTTCCTTGAGCAAAATGTAGAGCCCGTCCTCCGCTGATGATCCGTCGCCCAATTTTCCGATGTACATGCCCGGCCGCATGCGGATGTGCTCACGCCAGTCGAGGGATTTGATGTCTGCTTCGGTGTAGTTCGCGGCCATGGGTAATGATTAAGTGGAGTTAAACGCTTTCCGATGGGCTGGCAAGTGCCGGATTTCGACCAATCATGCAGCCGATCGGCGATACATTGCCATTGTCAGCCATGGGTCCCATCGTCAGTTTCATCTGCACATGGACTTGATCCACACCATTCTCGGACCCGATACCGCGGCTGGCGTCACGGTGATCCTCATGCTCATCCTCATCGAAGGAATTCTCTCGGTCGACAATGCCGCCGTCCTCGCCACCATGGTGATGCGCCTTCCCGAGAATCAACGCGGCAAGGCCCTCAAATACGGCATCATCGGTGCCTATGCTTTTCGCGGGATCTGCCTCGCGCTCGCCTCGTGGCTTATCACGGTCTGGTGGCTTGAACCCCTCGGCGGGCTCTACCTGCTTTGGCTGTCGTGGAAACATTTCTCGCGACACGAATCAGTCGAGCAGGAAGGCGCGGAGGCCGTTGCGACCGAAGGCAACTGGCTCTACCGCCAAACGCTGGGTCGACTCGGGCCCTTTTGGTCAACAGTGGTAGCCGTGGAAGTCATGGATCTGGCGTTCTCGATCGACAATGTCGTCGCTGCCGTTGCCTATGTGAAAAATTTCCCGATGCCGTCCAAGCTGATCCTTGTATGCATCGGGGTCTTCCTCGGCATCCTCACCATGCGCTTTGCCGCGCAGGGATTTGTCAAACTCATGCATCGATTTCACTTTCTCGAAACCTGCGCCTTCATCGTGATCGGCATTTTGGGTATAAAGCTGCTCCTCAGCGTGCCCCGCCATTTTCTCGCGGAAGGTCACATGATTCACGATGCGCTCGCCAGTAAGGCATTCGATTTGGGCACCTCGGCACTCACGCTGATGATTTTTGTCGTGCCTGTCTGCACCCATCTGATTCGCAAAAAGCGCCCGAGCTAGGAAGCGTCCGGTCATTGACGCGGACCTGCCATCCGCTTATGCCTTCGCCCGTGAGCGAACTTGTCCTTGGTATTGACCTCGGCACCACCAACTCGGCCGTCGGCGTGGTCGACTCGGGTTTCCCGGTCCTATTGGCGGATGCCGATGGACGCCGCATCACACCCAGTGCAGTGTGGATCGGACGCGACGGCGGTGTCGAAGTCGGCACCAAGGCCCTGCGCCGTAGGGCAATCGAGCCCGAGCGCGTGGTCACAAGCATCAAACGACTGATCGGTCGTCGCGCAGCCGAGATCGAAGACTCATTTCCGCACCCGATTGAAAAGAAGCCCGACGGCGAGCCGACGGTGCTTGGCAAAACTCCGGTTGAAATCAGCGCGGAAATTCTCAAGGAGCTCAAGCGCATCGCCGAGTGGCGCATGGAAAGCACCATCACGAAGGCGGTCATCACCGTGCCGGCCTATTTTAACGATGCCCAACGCGCCGATACCAAACGCGCCGCCGAATTGGCCGGACTCGAGGTCCTGCGCATCCTCAACGAGCCGACTGCCGCCGCTCTGGCCTACGGGCTCGACAAACTCGGCGAACGATCGCGCGTCGCGGTCTACGACCTTGGCGGCGGGACCTTTGATCTCTCGATCCTCGAAATGCAGGATGGCGTTTTCCAAGTCCTTGCCACCCATGGCGATACCCGACTTGGTGGCGACGACCTCGACGCGTTGATCATCGACCATGTGCTACGCATCGAGGGTTTGGATCAAATTTCCTCCATTCAACGCATACGCCTCACCGAAGAGGCTGAGCGAGTGAAATGCCAACTCTCGACCGAAGAGACTGCGACATTTCGCGTTCCGTTTTTCGATGAGGGGCACAACATCGAGTGTCAAATTTCACGCGCTGACCTCGAGTCGATTGCCGCGCCATGGATTGCCCGCAGCATTCGTTGCTGCGCGAGGGCATTGGCTGATGCCCAAATTGAGGCGAGCAAGCTCGATGCAGTCATCCTCGTTGGCGGCAGCACCCGCATGCCCGCCGTGCGCAACGCGGTGGAGAAATTTTTTGGATGCAAACCCGATACCTCACAGCACCCCGATGAAGCAGTCGCATTGGGAGCCACCATTCAAGGTGGCATACTCAGCGGCGCACTCGGCAAGATGATTCTGCTTGATGTGACACCTCTGAGCCTTGGCATCGAAACGCTGGGTGGTTTAATGAATGTGCTCATTCCTAGAAACACAACCATCCCATGCAAAGCCGGCGAAACTTTCACCAATGCCGTCGACTGTCAGGCCGCCATGAAACTGCGCGTTCTCCAAGGCGAACGCGAAATGGCCAACGACAATTGGGAACTCGGCCATTTTGATGTCAGTTTCCAAGCTGCACCCAAAGGTCGTGCCAGGGTTGGCGTGCAATTCAAAATTGATGAAAACGGCATTCTTGAAGTTCTCGCCCGCGACATTGCCAGCGGCAAGGACACCATCGTGACCATGGGCAAAACTGCGGTC
>JBEEOX010000112.1:0-5959 GCA_041191425.1 Verrucomicrobiota bacterium
CGCGCTCCTTGGCGCAGGCATTGCAAAGGCAAACCTTCTTCATCTGACCCTCCACCAGTTGGGTCAGAAAGACGGATGCCTTGCTGTCACAGAAATCACATTTCATCAGAACATTCTCGAAGTGTGATGCGTTGCATGAAAGGGAAAATTTTTCACTTTAGGAAATCGGTGTGCCAGTCGTAGTTGCCAGTTCTTGGAATCCCGCAAGGAAACGCTTGGTCCATTCGCCCGGTTTGCCCGTGCCGATCGTTCGGCGGTCGAGCGCGACAACCGGGATCACCTCGGCCGCCGTGCCAGTGAGGAAGCACTCGTCGGCAGTGAAGACATCGTAGCGCGTGATCGAACGCTCGATCACTGGCATGCCAAGTTTCTCGGCGATCTCGATGATGACCGCGCGCGTGATTCCATCGAGCGCACCATCGCTGATCAATGGCGTGTGAAGTTTGCCGTTCTTGACGAGGAAGAGATTGTCGCCGGTGCACTCGGCAACATAACCCTGCTCGTTGAGCATGATCGCTTCCAATGCGTTGGCTTGGATCGCCTCGACCTTGGCCATGATGTTGTTGAGGTAGTTGAGCGACTTGACCTGCGGCATGAGCGCGCCCGGTGCCGGACGACGCGTCGCGCAGGTGATGATGGAAAGACCGTTTTGATAATACTCATCGGGGTAAAGTTTGATCGTCGACGCGATGATGAACATCGACGGCCTCTCGCAAAGGTAGGGATTGAGACCCAACTCTCCTGCTCCGCGCGTGACGACGAGGCGGATGTAACCATCGGTCAGGCCATTGGCCGCGACGGTTTCACAGGTGAACTTGCAGACCTCTTCCTGCGTCCACGGCATGTTGATCACGATCGCGCGCGCGGAATCAAACAAGCGACGAATGTGCTCTTCGAGACGGAACACGCGACCCTTGTAAAAACGAATGCCCTCGAACACGCCGTCGCCATAGAGTAAGCCGTGATCAAAGACCGAAATCTTTGCCTGTGATTCATCCACCAAATTGCCGTCGAGCCAGATTTTCATGTGTGTGCACCCCCAAGTTAGGTGACGGGCACAGGCTGGCAAGCGGAAGATGGAAAAGGTTTCAGGGGCGAAATTTTTTAATTCATTCAGCACATTTTGCCCATTTTGCCACACTGCCAAACAATCCGAACTCCGGGCTTCACTCGCCGCATCCCATGAGGTTCAATTGCCCCATCCTCGCCATGCCGGAAAATTTTTACCATCAGGCCACCTCAGCGCCCGCGACGAACTTTGATGTCTCGCTACGACCGCCGGCATTTTCGGAGTTCACGGGTCAGGAAAAAGTCAAGGACCGCCTCTTGCTGATGCTCGAAGCTGCCAAGCAACGCGGCGATGTGCTTGATCATGTTCTGCTCTCAGGTCCACCCGGCCTCGGCAAAACCACACTGGCCAATCTCATCGCCAAAGCCGCCGGCACCCAACTTCACACGACTTCGGGTCCGCAAATCGAAAAGGCAGGCGACCTCGCAGGCGTGCTCACCAACATTCAAAAAGGCGATGTGCTTTTCATCGATGAAATCCACCGTCTGCATCCGGCAATCGAGGAATACCTCTATCCGGCAATGGAGGATTACCGCTTGGACATCATCATCGATTCAGGCCCATCCGCGCGATCGATTCAGATCAACCTCCCGCGCTTCACACTCGTCGGCGCCACCACCCGCTCGGGCATGCTTACCGCGCCACTGCGCTCGCGATTCGGACTGGTGAATCGCCTGGATTATTACACGCACGATGAGTTGGCACAAATCATCAAACGCTCAGCAGGCTTGCTCGATGTGCCAATCGAATCGGCCGGCGCGCTCGAAATCGCCTCGCGCTCGCGTGGCACTCCGCGCGTGGCCAATGCCCTGCTGCGCTGGGTGCGCGACTACGCCCAAGTCCGCGGCCAAGGCACCATCACCGGCGAAAGCGCCGATGCCGCACTGGCGATGATCGAAATCGATTCGCAAGGGCTCGACGAAATGGACAAGCGCCTGCTTGAAGTGATGATTCACAAATTCGCCGGCGGCCCGGTGGGTCTGAACTCACTCGCGGTCGCGGTCGGCGAGGATGCGGCGACGATCGAAGAAGTGCATGAACCCTTCCTCATCATGCAAGGTTACCTCACGCGCACCCCGCGCGGAAGAATGGCGATGCCGGCGGCCTACGAAAAACTCGGCATGCCCGCACCACCAGCGATCAATCCCGACGCACCGCAACGCGAGTTGTTTTGATAAATTTTCGCATATTCCCATTCGCAGGCCGAACAATCCGTGACATCTTGAGAATCAGAAAATGATCAACACTATTCAGAACATCATCGACGATTGCCGCGAGGTCGGATTGCGACGCACCAAGGCACTCGAGCAATTGATCAGCACCTTGGTCGAGAGCAGTCGTCCGATGACGCTTGCGGAGTTGGCGACCTCGCCGCGCATGAGCTCCCAGTGCGACAAAGCCACGGTGTTTCGCTTGCTCCAACGCCTCACTGGTCATGGCATTGTCCGCCGTCTCGGATTCCACGAACGCTCCGCCTATTTCGCGATACAAATCCCCGGCAAGCACAGCGACTACCTGATCTGCACCTCCTGCGGCACGATCGAACCGGTCAAAGCCCCCTGCCCGGTCCACGAACTCGAAGACGAAATCCGCGAAAAAACCGGCTTCCGCAACCTCTATCACGAGCTCGAGTTTTTCGGCGTCTGCCCGCAATGCGTCTAAGCCGCAAGCACCCGCTTCAGTAAACCGGTCATCGCGCCCGCCGCTAGCTTGCCGGTTTCCAAGACCTCTTCGTGGTTGAGCGGCGTTTTGGAAATGCCAGCAGCCCAGTTCGTGAGACACGAAAACGCAACGACGGGCAAACCCAATGCCCGCGCCTGAATCGTTTCAAGCACGGTGCTCATGCCCACCGCATCGGCACCCATCGTTCGCAGCATGCGGATCTCCGCAGGTGTTTCAAATTGCGGACCACGCAAACCCGCATACACGCCCTCGTGCAAATCAAGCCCGAGTTCACTCGCCGCCCTGCGAAAGTGCGCGCGCCACTCGGCATCGTAGGCCACCGACATGTCGATGAATTCCGCGCCCACCAGCGGCGATGTGCCTGTGAGATTCAAATGATCGCTCAGCATCATCCATCCGCCCGGATGAAAATTCTCATTCATGGTGCCCGCCGCATTGGTCAGCACTAAAGCACTAATGCCTTGCTCTGCCATCCACCTCACGCCCGCTGTCACCGCTTGCGCCGAGTACCCCTCGTACAAATGCACCCGACCCTTCATCACCATGACCTCAGCATCCGCAAGACGACCGCGCGCAAATTTTCCCGAGTGACCCTGCACCGACGACTCAGCCAGACCCACCTCAGAAAATGAAATTTCCTCGATGACCTCGACCTCATCCGCCAGAGGCCCCAAGCCCGATCCAAGTACCATGCCGATCATGAAATGAGATTAACCATTCGGTGCATCATGACCACCCCAAACACAGTTGAAGTGAGAAACGAGTGCTCATCAGGTAGCGCGGTCTCGATGAGGCCGCATTCTTATCCGTGGCAAGGCATGCATCCACCATCTCTTCAATCGCCACTCACTTCGACAATCTCTCAATCACGAACTCCGATGCCTTGGCTACGATCTCATCAAGTTTGGGCACACCCGAATCGTCAAATCCATGCACTCCCCCCGCAACTTCGGTGTACTGAATATCGGCACCGACTGTCTTGCCCGCAGCAAAAAGACGACGGGAGTTTTCAACGGGCAGCGTGGGGTCCTTGTCGCCGTGAAAACAGTAAACAGGCGTGGATTCTTTTTTGATCAAATGCACCGGACTTAGCAGTCGGATGATGTCGGCTTTTTGCTCCGCAGGACCACCAAACATCAGCACTTCGTGCGATGGACCGATGAAGGGTCGAGCAAGACTGACATCGGTAAAATCCGTTGCCGGATAATGCGCAATTTCACAGCGCAACTGCTTCGGATCAAAGTCAGCGAGAGCAGGATCACCAGGGTAATTCTTCGGGTCACCAAGCGCGATCACCAGCGAGAGGTGGCCTCCCGCAGATCCTCCAATCGTGCCGATGCGCTCGGGATCGATGCGATACTTGCCTGCGTTTTTCACAAGAAAGCGCAGCGCGTCAAAGCAATCCGTGGCACTGTCAAAAGCTGTGGACTGAGGCGATATCAGTCGATACTCAATGGTGGCGCATAAAATGCCCGCCGCCGCACAGCGACGAAAGATGCCGCTGACATCCGGCTTCATGCAATTGTAACGATTGCCGGCGCGCCAACCACCGCCATGGACATAGACGAGCAAGGGAGCAGCCTCACTCTTCAGACCCTTTGGTGTGAGCAGATCAAGTTGCAGCGCCTGACCCGACACGGTCTTGTAAACAATGTTGGTGGTGTGCTCAAACTCGGGAAAGCATTCGATCATTCGCTTCGCCTGTTCTGCTGCGCTTGGCACGGGCTTGGTGCTCTGTTTATCTTTTCTCGGTTGCGATTCTTGCGCGATCGCAAGGGACCCTTTCGTCGCGCCGTGCTTTCGCGCAATGGCACGCGCCTTTTTGATTTCAGCGGCAGTCAACTCATAGCCATGAATCCTGCCGCCCATCAATCGCGGCGTAGGATTGGGCAAGTCTTTCGGCGGATGTTTCAAGCCAAGGTTGTGACCAAGCTCATGCGCGATCGTGCGCGCAAGCGAGCCAACCTTCATGGGCTCGGGCTCCACCAGCAGAGATTTGACAGGAGGTTTTTTGCCATTCGATGCCTTGTCCGACCAGACACCGATCACCGCATGCTTGCCACCAAGCGTGGCATAGCCCTGGTAGGTCGACCCGATGAAAGGCAGCAGATAAACATTGAGCGCGGTGGGATGGCGTTGAGCCGGATCCAAGAGCTTCGTGATGCTCGCGATGCGCCCCCTTTCCCTATCCTCAGTGTCACCGCGTTTCGATTGCTCTACGCATCGAATCAACGCGTCGCGATCGGGCGGCGACAACAATGACTCATGTTCGCAGCGCTCGATGACAAATTGAATGTTTGCCTGACGCCAAATGCGGTTAACCTCGGGCAACACGCGACGCTCGATGTCCTCAGGTGTCACCCACATGTCCATGGCCTGACCTTTGAGATTCATCTGCGCCCCCTCTGTGAGATGAAAACGAATCGGCAGCGTGAGTAAAGCCTCACCAGCCACTTCGCCGAGCAAAGCCGAAGCCATCAAAAATGGAGTCAACAGCGAAAGGACGATTCGAGATTTCATGGGTGTGATGATTGATCCCCATGCTGACCCTCATCACCAAAAGAGCGATCAAAAACATCACGCGTCAATCAATGCGTTCTGAGCCAGACCGCGCTACCTGAGAGAACCTCCTCTTTGTCTTGAATCTCATCCAAAAAAAATCCGCCTGCACTTGCATGCAGGCGGATTGATGAATTGGTTTTTGCTAATGCGGCCAATTACTCAGCAGCGGCAGCCGTCTCAGCAGGTGCTTCTGCGGCAGCCTCCTCGGCCTTGGCAGCGCGGTCGACCCACTCAATCATCGCCATCGGCGCGGAGTCCGACATGCGGGCACCGAGCTTGGTGATGCGGCAGTATCCGCCTTGGCGATCCTTGGAAGCGGGAGCCACTTCAGCAAACAGCTTTTTGACGGTGTCCTTCTGATGAAGGAAGGCGATCGCCAAACGGCGTGAGTGGAGGTCGTCCTTCTTGGCAAGGGTCACGAGTTTCTCGGCGACCGGACGAAGCGCCTTGGCCTTGCCAAGGGTCGTCTTGATGCGTCCGTTTTCGATCAGGCTGCATGCCAGGTTGGCAAGCAGGGCCCGACGATGCGAGGCGTTGCGCTTGAGCTTGGAAGTTTTGTTGCGATGTCTCATCGGGTGATGCTTTCTAAGTCTGGGGTGTTAGTCGTCGAGGTTTTGCGCAATCAGATCGGCAAGGCCGACCGGT
>JBEEOX010000113.1:0-5932 GCA_041191425.1 Verrucomicrobiota bacterium
CTTTTGCAAGAGGTTCCAAGCAGTGACGAGGGCCTTGAGTCCGGCCATTTCGATCGAGGGATCGACACCGGCGCCCCAGAGCAGTCGGCCGTCTTCGTGCTGCACTTGGACATAGGCCGCGGCGTTCGCATCGGATCCACCGCGCACGGCGTGCGAGCGGTAGTCGGTGACTTTGAAATTTTTGAGCCCGATGCTTTCGAGCGCGTGAACGAAGGCATTGATCGGTCCGTTGCCGGCGCCTTCGATGTCGCGCGATTTTCCATCAAGTACGATGGTCGTCGTACATTTCACCTGTCCACGCTCGCCGGCGTGGTGGACGAGTTCGTAGTCGGTGACATCGAGCGGGCTGGAAATGTTGACGAATTCGCGGAGGAAGGCGTCGCGGATTTCATCAAGTGAGAGTTCGCGGCCGAGTTCGTCGGCGAGATCATAGATGCGTTTACCAACCTGCGGGTGCATGGTTTTTGGCAGATCGAAGCCGTGCTCACGGTCGAGCACATAGGCGACGCCGCCTTTGCCGGATTGCGAGTTGATGCGAATGATCGCTTCGTACGAGCGGCCGATGTCCTGCGGGTCGATGGTGAGATAAGGCACGCCCCACGCGATGTCGGGGTCCTTGGAAATTTCGCGCGTGCGGCGGTCGAGGCCTTTTTTGATCGCGTCCTGATGCGAGCCGGAGAACGCGGTGAAAACCAACTCGCCGGCGTAGGGCTGACGCTCGGGCACAGGCAGACGCGTGACGCGCTCATAGACGGCGCGAATCGTGGAGAGGTTCGAGAAATCAAGCCCCGTGGCGATGCCATGGCTGTTCATGTTGAGAGCGACCGTGACGATGTCGAGGTTGCCGGTGCGCTCGCCGTTGCCGAAGAGCGTGCCTTCGACGCGGTCGGCGCCAGCCATCAGGCCGAGTTCAGTCGCGGCCACGCCGGTGCCGCGGTCGTTGTGGGTGTGCAGCGAGACAATCACCGAATCGCGGCGCGGCAGGTGACGGCACATCCATTCGATCATGTCGGCATGGATGTTGGGAGTCGCCCACTGGACCGTGTCCGGCAGGTTGATGATCATTTTTTTCTCCGGTGTTGGTTGCCAGATGCCGATCACGCCCGCACAGCACTCGAGTGCGAAGTCGAGTTCGGTGTCGGAGAATGATTCGGGCGAGTACTGCAAGACTACCTCGGTGTTCGGGATGGTCGGCGCGAGCTCTTTGACGAGGCGTGCGCCTTCGAGTGCGATGTCGCGAATCGATTCGCGGGTGGCATCGCCGAAGGTGACGCGGCGCTGCAGGGGCGAGGTCGAGTTGTAAATGTGCACGATCGCACGCTTGGCTCCATCGATCGCCTCGAAGGTCTTGCGGATCAGGTGATCGCGGGTCTGCACCAGCACCTGAATGGTGACATCCTCGGGGATGCGATTTTCATCGATCAGGCGGCGCAGGAAATTGAATTCCGTGTCGGCGGCCGATGGGAAGCCGACCTCGATTTGTTTGAAGCCGACACCAACCAGCAAATCGAAGAACTCGAGTTTTTCCTCCACCGACATCGGTTGCGGCAGGGCTTGGTTGCCGTCGCGAAGGTCGACCGAGCACCATTGCGGAGCGCGGTCGATCACCTTGTCCGGCCAGGTGCGGTCGGGCAGGTTGATCGGCGGAAAGGGCCGGTATTTTTTCAGCGAGGCGGGATGCATGGAGGCGGGTGATGAAAGGGAGGGAAAAATTTGGGAGCCGTAAATGCGCCAGAAGCTTGGGCGGGTAGGCGGGGAAATGTGAGGAAAAAATCAACGGGCGGCCAAGCCTAGAAGGAGGCGCTGGAGATTGCCGTTGGAGAGGAGGTTCACGCGCCAAGGCTATCAGTGGCCGCCTGTGGGTCAAATCGGAAAAGCAGGCGCGCCTGTGCAAATGGCATCAGCCCAAGGCGCGGCCGCTTGCTTGTTGCCCGCGCATGACGCAGGATCCGCGCACTTCATTTCATGCGAGTCGCCGTTCTCAACATCGTCGGGCTTTCCAAGTCGCTGCTCGGCGACCACGCGCCTGGGCTTGCCGCGTTTGCCCGCAGGCGCGGGGTCCAATCCTACGCACCAGAATTTCCGGCGGTTACCTGCACCGCGCAGTCGGCGATCACGACGGGCAAGTCCGTCGCCTCGCACGGCATCGTGGCGAACGGCTGGTACGACCGCGAGTCGGCCGAGCCGCGATTTTGGAAACAAAGCAACCACATCGTGTGCGGCGAAAAACTTTGGGATCAGCTGCGCCGTGAGGTGCCGGGCTTCACCTGCGCGAAACTTTTCTGGTGGTACAACATGCACGCGGCGGTGGATTTCTCGATCACGCCCAGACCGCTTTATCCGGCCGATGGACGCAAGGTCTTCGACATCCACACGCAGCCGATGCTGCTGCGCGATGAACTCAAGCGCGAGCTCGGCGAATTTCCGTTTCCCTCGTTCTGGGGACCAGCGGCGGGCATTGCTTCATCGAAATGGATCGCCTCATCCGCGAGGTGGATCGAGGAAAATTACGCGCCGACGTTGAGCATGGTTTACTTGCCGCATCTGGATTATTCGTTGCAGAAATTCGGACCTCAGGCGCCCGAGATCCCTCGCGAGCTGGAAAAAATCGATCGCGTCGCAAGCGATCTGATCGCATTCTACGAGGAGCGCGGAGTGCGGGTGCTGGTGCTCTCGGAGTACGGGATTTCAGCGGTCAATCGCCCCGTACATCTCAATCGTTTGTTTCGCGAGAAAGGTTGGCTCTCGATCAAAAATGAACTCGGGCGCGAAACACTCGACTGCGGCGGATCGCGCGCCTTTGCCATCGCCGATCATCAGGTCGCGCATGTTTATGTGAATGACCCAAGTATCCGCGACGAGGTGCGGGCCTTGCTCGAGCAAACTCCCGGCGTCGAAGAAGTGCGCGTGCCGCAGGAGATTTGGGGCGCGGGCGTTGCCAGCGAGCGGGCAGGGGATTTCATTGCGGTCGCCGCTGCCGACTCGTGGTTCACTTATTATTTTTGGAATGATGACAAGCTCGCGCCCGACTACGCGCGCACCATTGATATCCACCGCAAGCCCGGCTACGACCCCTGCGAACTTTTCATCGACCCAAAACTGTTCTTTCCGAAACTCAAAATCGCGGGATTTCTTCTGAAGAAAAAACTCGGTCTGCGTGGCTTGCTCGATGTGATCCCGCTCGACGCCGACTGCGTGAAAGGATCGCACGGGCGCGACAAGGTCCCTGCCAACGAGCGCCCGATCCTGATGGGCGCGGGCTCCGTCATTGCCTGCGCACATGACATCCATCGGGTCATCATCGATGCCGTGAAAAGCCCGTAGCCAACCATAGGCGGCGGCTCACGGCCAAACCTGCCTGCAATTTTGTCATTTCACACAAGGCGTTGTCGTGCTTGAATGCGGTAATGACCCATGCCAGCAAAATCACGGTCGGCCGGATCGTCTTGATCCCGGTGTTTGCGGCGCTCGCGTGGAGCTATGGTCAATCCACTCGCGACGGCGCGGCCGACGAATCACTGCGCTGGTGGGCGCTTGCGGTTTTCATCATCGCCGCAAGCAGCGACGGCGTCGATGGCTGGGTCGCGCGGCGCTTCAATCAGAAATCCGATTTTGGTGCGTTCATCGATCCGATTGCGGACAAAGGCCTGATGCTGACCGGTGTGTTGGTGGCCTGCCTCTTTGATTGGGGCTCGGTCGGTTGGCGCTTGCCGTTCTGGTTTGTCGCGTTGGTTTTTTTGCGTGAAGCGGTGATCCTCGGTGGCATCGCCGTGCTTTGGTCAAGACATCGGCATGTGACCATGAACCCGCATTGGAGCAGCAAGCTTTGCACGGTCTTGCAAATGTTTGCGCTTGGTTGGGTGATGCTGCGGGTGCCTTTGTTTCCGCCTGCCATCGCCTGCATTCCCGCTGCGTTGCTGACCGTATGGTCGGGCATCGAATACTTCGGCCGCGGCCTTCGTATCCTGAGGGGCGTTGAAAGGGTTCACTGAGCCGCCGGCACGATCCAGATGTTGCGATACTGAATCGCGTTGCTGTGATCCTGTAGCCGGAGAGGCGCCTCATCGCGAGCTTCGTCGAGACGCTGATCAAACGCATGGGCGGTTGCGTGGGGGATCGGCTCATCGCGATGAATCACCACGCCATTGAAACGCACCGTGATGCGCGGCGGTGAAATTTTTTCGCCATTTTTCCACACGGCGGCGGTGTAATCGATGTCGTAGGTTTGCCATTCCATCGGCGGTCGGCTGGCGTTGACCTTGGGCGGTGCCGTTTTGTACAGCGCACCGCATTCATTCCAGAGCCCCTGCATGCCGTACGAGTTGAGCACCTGCACCTCGTAACAATTTTGCAGGAAAAACCCGCTGTTGCCGCGGGCTTGTCCAACCAAGCCCGGCTCGACGGGGTAGCGAAACTCGAGGTGCACGCGACAGCTGCCAAACTTGCGCTTGGTGACGATGTCGCCGCCAATTTTTTGCGCGCGCTCTTCGTCATTTTTTGCGCTGCGCACTTCCATCGCACCATTCTCGAGCAAATGCCAACTTACCGCGCCACCATCCGGACGCTGCCATTCGTCAAAATTTTTGCCATCAAACAAAACGATCGCGTCAGCCGGAGGTTTTGCTCCGAGGCTTGGCGATGAACGCACCACGCGCTTGAGCTCGAAGCGCGCCTCGCCGCCATGACCGCTGCCTTTTCCGCGCATGCCATCCTTGGAGACCTCGCCATGCCATCCGTCTCCCTCAAAGCGAATCACTCCATCGACCAAGCGTCCATTGCCCTCAAAGTAAGTGTCGGCACGCGCGTCATGCTGTTGGAAAAAGCGGATGAAATATTCCCCCTCGCGGACATTGATGACCTGCGCGGCGAGCGGTTTGTTGATGTCGAAATAATGCTTCTCTGGCGCGTCAAGCCACTGGCCTTCGTAATCACCCATTAGTGAAAGGTCGGCATCAGCGACTCGCGTCCAATCGGGTGAACGACCTTCGGCCGCGAGGTTGACCGTGGAAATGAGTGCACTCATGGCAAGAACGCGAATGATGAAACTTAATGGGCCGCTCACGATTTTTTCTCGGCCATTCCCGAAGAAATAGCAAGCGGTCAGTGACGGCGAAGCAGGCGATCAAGCTTCCTTGCGTCGGTAGAACAGCAACTTTGGTTCGCCATCCGTTGTGTAAACATCGCTGAGGTCGGCCATGCGCATCAGGATCCATGGCTGAGCGAAGTTCACTCCGTTTTTCGTGAAGCAGATGTCATCCGCGATGTAGACGGCGGAGTGAATCACCTGGCCTGCCTGATTGGTGATGAAGATCAGATCGCCGTAGCGCGAGGGTTGGCCGATTGGAAAATACTGCTCCTTGATGTGTTGACTGGCAAACGCGCTGTCCCGAAGGCGGTTGTCGGGCGTTTTGTTGAAAAAGTTCAGCGCCGACCAATGACAGTCACCCGCGGTTTCCTCGGCTTGGTCGGATTGGGGAAAGGTGTAAAGCCGCTCGCGTGCGAAGGGCGGCAGCAAGTAGAGCAAGCTCATGGTGCCACCTTCGGGTTCCTTGCGCAAAGACTCCATGAGTGGGCGCAGATCCTTGCTGTTTACGCCCGGGATGTTGCCCCAGTATCCGAGCAAGGCATCGATGTTGGAATCCTTGTTCACCTTCAAGCGCGCAAGAACGCCACGTTGGGAAGTCAGCACGCGCAACAATCGCTGACGCTCGGCCGCATCCGTCAGCCCTCGCAGAACAATCTCTGGGTCACTGAAGTAGAAATGCCCCGCGCGTTCGTACATCAGCTTTTTGATCTGATCCCGCGCGGCGGGGGGAATGCCGCCCATTTCAAGCAGATCATCGAGCCTCGATGGCACGAAGTGGTAGGCGTTCACCATGTAGCGGTTCTCCGGCCATTGCGCCAGGTACGAATAAAGTTTGCTGCGACCGCT
>JBEEOX010000114.1:0-5864 GCA_041191425.1 Verrucomicrobiota bacterium
GCCCCCTCGGCCGAGGGCACCAAGCTTTCGGACATCGGTCCGATTGAGCTTCGTTGCTGCCTCAAGCGCGGGGACGACTACCTCACTGAAACATGGGTCCATCGCATCAACCCTTAGACCGCCTGACACCGCTCAACGAAGAGGAACTCGTCGAGTGGGAGGAAGCCTACACCGCGGTCGAGGCCTATCTGCAAGCCCTTCGCCTGCGCAACCGATTGCTTGTCGCGGACCTCGTGGGCAGCATTCTTCGTCGGGCATCGGAAAGACGTGTCAATGAACCGGACAAACCTGTTCGCATTCTCGCGATGGAGGAAGCACTCACCGAAATCGCCAACTGGACCCAGGATGTGCTCGATGTTCCGCTCGAAAATCGACGACTCGCCGCCCGTGGTCGTCTTGCCCTCCTACTCGCAGGGATGCCCGACAAGTGGCAGAGCGTTTTTCTCACCCCGCCGCCATGGCCCACCGCCTTTGTCGAGGCGATGAAAAAATCCTACCTTGCTGCCGGACCGCAATTCGCCGAGCTCACGATGGTACCCAAGCCGCTTGAACTTAATGTCATTGGCAGCGGTGCAGCCCAATGGTGGCAAACCATGGATCGCAAACCCATCGTGCGCCTGATGTTCACCGCCCTGCTGCTTGCCGCGCTCGCGCTCGCCGCATGGTTTTTCCTTCTCGACTGATGGTACCCGCCGACCTCTCGCCGCCCGTTTCGGGCCAAATATTTTTCAGCGCCAAGAACGCACGCATCAGGCGCGCGATCTTCTTCGGCTGCGTGATTTTTTTCAACATCGCCGCGAGTCTTTGGCTTGCCGATTTGTTCTGGCGCATGGGTTTGCAAAAAGCCCACTTTCCCCTCCTTGCGATCTTCATTCTGTTGAATGGTCTGCTCACGCTTGGATCCTTTCACGCGATTTTCGGTGCAATCGACATGCTCCGCGGAGCCCGTCGCACGGCACGGATCACCAAACTGGCTGAGGGCCGCAACGGACCATTGACCAAACGCCACGCGGTGGTCATGCCTGTCTACAACGAGGACAGCACCCGTACCTGCGCGCGCATCGAAGCAATCTACCGATCAATGAAGGCCACCGGTCACCTAGAGTCCTTCGACTTTTTCATCCTCAGCGATACCCGCGACCTGAACCTCTGGGTCATGGAAGAAACCGCATGGACCAACCTCTGCCGCAAAGTCGACGGCTTCGGGCGTATCTACTATAGACGTCGTAAAACCAACGAAAACCGCAAGGCAGGCAACATCGGTGACTTTGTTCGCACCTGGGGTGGTGGATACGAGGCGATGCTTGTGCTCGATGCTGACAGTCTCATGGACGGAGCCGACATCGTGAAAATGGCTCGCGTCATGGAAGCCTATCCACGCCTTGGCATTCTCCAGACACCGCCCAAACTCATTCGCGGATCATCGGTATTTTCCCGACTCCAACAATTCGCGATGCGGTTGTACGGACCGGTGTTCATACGCGGTCTGAACTTCTGGCAACTCGGCGGCGGAAGTTACTGGGGTCACAACGCGCTCATCCGACTTAAGCCTTTCTCAGAGTTCTGCGAACTTCCCGCGTTGCCCGGACGCGAGCCCTTTGGCGGACGCATCCTCAGTCACGACTTCGTCGAGGCCGCGCTGATGGTGGCCGAGGGCTGGGAGGTTTGGCTCGCATGGGACATCGAGGGGACTTACGAGGAAGCACCACCCACGCTGGTCGACCATCTCATTCGCGATCGCCGCTGGTGCCAAGGCAACCTCCAACACCTCTGGCTCATCTTTGCCCGCAAGTTGCCATTTTCGGTACGCATGCATCTCTTCATGGGCATCATGGCCTACCTCGGCAGCCCGGTTTGGTTCCTTTTCCTCGTACTAGGCACATGGGTCGCATGGGACAGATCCAACAGTGATTTGAGCCGACTACCCTTCGAGAGCCATGTCGACCGCTGGTTTGGTTTCAATGGAATCGAACAAAGCATCATTCTCACCTGCTTCGTTTTCAGTCTGCTCTTTCTTCCAAAAATCCTCTCCATGCTGCGCGCCATTTTTGTGCCGCAAATCCGCAAGTCCTTTGGTGGCAGCCTTCGCATCATGATCGGCGTCTTCCTCGAGTCGGTCGTCTCGGTTCTCCTCGCGCCATGCATGATGGCCTCGCACACACTCATGGTCATCAGCATCCTGCTCGGCCGCGCGGTGGGATGGGGCAACCAAAACCGCGAGACCGATGGCACCACATGGGGCGACGCTCTTCGCTTTCATTTGTTTCCAACGATTCTCGGGCTCGCATGGACTGCGGTGGCCTTGAGCATCGACCTGACATTTACCGCATGGATTTCGCCCATCCTGCTCGGACTCGTGCTTGCCGCGCCGGTCTCGGTCATAACCAGCCGCGTTCGTTACGGGCAAAGGCTCGCCAAGCACGGCATTCTCAGCATCCCGGAGGAAATCGATCCACCAAGCGTGATGACACTCGCTCATGATGCCACTGGTGCCGTCGATCCAGCACTCGATGCATCGGGCGACGATCGCTATGGCATCATCGCCGCGGTCGTCGACCCCTATGTCAACGGCGTGCATGTTTCCCTACTCGAAAATGCTGAGTTGCATGAACACCAAGAAACACTCGCGGAAAAATGTCTCGTTCATGGCCCTAGTGAGCTCAGCAAAGAAGAGCTTTCCGAGCTGCTTTATTTGGGTCCAGCCATGCTCCTCATGCACCGCGCAGTGTGGCTGCGCCCAGCCGATCGGATTCATCCAATCTGGACGCAAGCGGTTCAAAGCTATCGTCGCCGACTTTATCAAAACAGCGACGCCGCCTGATTTTTTCCCATGCTTCGAGCCAATCCTTCACTCGAATCGCTTGCCCACGAAGCAGCGGCTGGGCTTTTGGAAAATTTGCATTCCAATGCCAGCATCATCGCCACGGCTCCCGGTCGTGTGAATCTGATCGGCGAGCACATCGATTATTGCGACGGCTATGTGCTGCCCTTTGCCATCGACCGCCACATCTTGATCGCCGGCACGCCAAATGGCATCCGATCGGCCCGCATCGCAACCGCTCTCGGCGGCGACATCGTGGAGTTTGATCTTTCGCAAGCGGTTGAAGAAGGCGAGCCGAAATGGTCCAACTACCTGCGCGGCGTGATTCGTGGATTCCAAGACCTAGGTCACAAGATTCCCGGCTTTGTCGCTTATATCGTCTCGTCCGTTCCAGGTGGCGCGGGACTTTCATCATCTGCCGCCCTCGAATGCGCCACGGCCACCTTCATCGAAGGCCTCATCGGCATCGAAATGGGAACCCGTGCGAAAGCGTTGCTGTGTCAGAAAGCTGAGCATGACTTCGCCCATGTCCCCTGCGGCATCATGGACCAATTCGCATCGGCGTTTGGCTCAAAGGATCATCTCGTGCTCATCGATTGCATGACCGCCGAGCCGCAGCTGGTACCATTCAGTCATGTGGACCTCACCGTTCTCATCACCAACTCGATGGTGCATCACGAACTCTCCGACGGCGGCTACGCCCTTCGCCGTCGGCACACAGAGGAGGCACTCGCAATCATCGGCAAGCACTCATGGCGCGATGTAACACTCACCGATGTCGAAGATGCGTGGGACAAACTCACCGATCCAATCAATCGCCGGGCCCGCCATGTGGTGAGCGAAATAGCGAGAACCGCCGAAGCCGCCGAGGCACTTCGAACCGATGATTTCGAAAAACTCGGTCCGCTCATGGCCGCCTCACACCAATCGCTTCGAGATGATTTTGAAGTCTCTTGCAAGGAGCTCGATCTACTTGTCGATGCCGCCAATAAGATCGGACGAAGCGGCGGCGTCATTGGCAGTCGGATGACTGGCGGTGGCTTTGGCGGCTCAACCGTCACGCTATGTGAATCGAAAAAAGCCAACGAGATCGCCGATCAAATCGCAGCGGAATATCACGCCATGACAGGCATCACAGCTGAAATTTTCGCCTCGCGCCCACGCGCTGGTGCGCATAGGATTCTTTGAGTTTCGCGTTCGCATGTCTTCTTCCCATCACATCCTCTTCGTCTGCACCGGCAACACCTGCCGCAGTCCGATGGCCGAGGGACTTTTTCGCAAAGCCATCGAAGGGCGCGACGACCTTACCACCAGCTCCGCAGGTGTGGCCGCTTCGAAAGGGTCTCCCGCCAGCCGCGAGACCCTCAAGGCCCTCAAAAAACGGGGTGCTCACCTCGATGATTTCGCCAGCCAACCCGTCACGGAAAAAATCCTCGAGTCGGCGACCCATGTGTTTGCCATGACCGAAGGTCACCTCTCAGCGCTGGAAAGCCGCTTTCCCTCTCACGCCGATAAATTTTTCCTGATTCGCGAATTTTCCGGAATCACCGACAAACGCCAAGGACTTGATGTGCCAGATCCGATCGGCATGGGAGCTGCCGCTTACGAAGAGGTCGCCAAGGTTCTCGAAAACGCGATCCCTTCCATCATCGCTTATCTCGACTCGACCAAGAGTCCCTGATTGGCGATCAACCGAGCCCGCGAAAATTAAACCATGCCGAGTTTCATCCGGCCCTCTTCGGAAATCATTTCCTGATTCCATGCCGGATCCCAAACCAGCTCGACGCGTGCCTCATCGACACCAGCAATGGTCATGATTTTTGCCTGTGCATCGGCCGCAATCACCGGCCCCATGCCACAGCCTGGGGCCGTGAGCGTCATCTTCACCGAAACAACGGTCTTTTCGCCCTCCTTGTCGACGCTGCAATCGTAGACGAGGCCAAGGTTGACGATGTCCACCGGGATCTCAGGGTCATAAACACCTTTGAGTTGACCCCACACCTGCTCTTCGATGGGTGCGTCTTTCAGCCTCTCGGCCTCTTCCTGTTTTTTCTTCTCCTCGGTCATGTCGATACCAAGCGCATCAGCATCTTGGGAGGAAATGCGGGCAAGCCCCTGACTGGTCGCAACGGTGAATGTGCCACCAAGCTTCTGCGTGATGTAGACCTCAGTACCTGCAGGGAGCGTGAGCGCATCGCCACTGGGGATCTGAATCGCTGCTACCTCACGCGTCAGGTTGATTTTGTCTTGCATGCGCGGAGTAAAAACCAAGAAAACCGCCAGTGCAAGGGGCGACTTGCGATCCTTGAAAGCCGACATAGCAAGTCGCAAAAATGATGCCTTGAAGGTTCAAATTTTCTTCCGCATCGGGTCGATCCTGCTTCATTGAACACATGAGATCAATTTGTCTCCTCATCGGTTTCATGTTTGCCCTTGTTTTTCCCTCGGCGCTCATGGCCGCGGGCAAAGCCGACAACAAGGCGAGCCTGTCTTTTCACATCGAGACTGACAGCAATGACAACCCAAAGATGATTTTTCCCTACACGCTAAGCAACGGGCAAACACGTTACTTTAGAAGATTGCCCGAAGTCAGCACCAAGGATGTCGCATCCTACGCCCCCTTTCCCTCTGACACCGGCGATGGCTACGGCGCGGTTTTCCGTCTTCGCGAAAGTGCAGGCAAACGGCTTGCGGCTCTCACCAATATCAATCAGGGCAAATGGCTAGTTGCACAGGTCAATGGCAGCATCGTCGATGCCGTCATCATCGATCAACCGATCAACGACAGCATCCTTGTCGTCTGGAAAGGCATCACGCTTGCCGACCTGTCGATCTTCGACAAGTCCACCAAACGCAGCGGTGAGGACGGCAAGAAAAAAGACTGAGCCAAACGCAGCCGAGACATGATCCGAACTTTGCTTTGTTTGTCGGCGCTTTCTTGCGCGCTCAATGCCGCGCAGGACTTGCGATTACCCACCGAAAACCATCATCTTTTCACCAATGAGCCCGAGCGATTCTACATGCATGTCGATCGGATCTTTGA
>JBEEOX010000115.1:0-5863 GCA_041191425.1 Verrucomicrobiota bacterium
GATTTTAAGTTTCGCGCCGGTGCGTTGGCAGAGCATTTGCCATGGCACGATGTTCGAGTGGTGTTCGAGCGCCGAGATGAGTACCTCGTCGTTGGCTATAATGCGGCCGGAGAGTGAGAGGATGTTGGCGGCGAGATTGATGCCGCTGGTGGTGCCCGAGGTGAAGATCACTTCGTCGCTGGATGCGGCGTTGAGGTGCTTGGCGACCGTGTTGCGGCCATTTTCGAAAGCCTCGGTGGCGGCGCGGGCGAGTTGGTGGGTGCCTCGGTGGATGTTGGAGTTGATCGATTCGTAGTAGTGCCGCGAGGCGTCGAGAACGAACTGCGGTTTTTGGGTGGTCGCGGCGTTATCGAGATAGATCAGGCGCCGACCATGGATCGATTGGTCGAGGATGGGAAAGTCGGCGAGGATTGAATCGGGTGAAAACATGGCGGTGCTTCGCGGGGCGCGAAAGGGTGGTGCAGGGGTGGTTTCGCCGCAATAGCGGATGTGAGTGGAGAGTTAAAAGTTATGGGTTATGGGTTAAAATTTGTAAGTCATGCGCGCAGCGCAAGCGCTTGGCCGGTGGGTGACTTGGCAATTTTTTGGATGTCATTTGGGCTGCCCTGGGCGACGAGCTCTCCGCCGTGGGATCCGCCGCCGGGGCCGAGGTCGATGACCCAATCTGCGGCTGCAATCACATCGAGGTGGTGCTCGACGACCAGCACGCTGTGACCTGCGTCGCGGAGTTGGAGGAAGGCCTTGATGAGGAGTTGGACATCGCCGAAGTGGAGTCCGGTGGTAGGTTCGTCGAAGAGGTAGAGCGTATGGCTGGCGGGGGGCTTGGCGAGTTCGAGGGCGAGCTTGAGGCGTTGGGCTTCGCCGCCTGAGAGGGTGTTGGCCGCTTGGCCGAGGGGCAGGTAGCCGAGGCCGAGTTGATCGAGCGTCGCGAGGATGTGGCGCAGCTTTGGGATCGGTTGAAAAAACGCAAGGGCTTCCGAGACCTGGAGCTCGAGCACCTCGGCGATCGACTTGCCCTTATAAGTGATAGCGAGGGTTTCGCGATTGAAGCGTTTGCCATCGCAGGCTGGGCAGCTGACCCATGCGTCGGGCAGGAAATGCATTTCGATCTTGAGTCGGCCGTTGCCCTGGCAGCGTTCGCAGCGTCCGCCCGCTGCGTTGAAACTGAAGCGTGAGGCGGTGAAGCCGTGTTGGCGGGCGAGCGGGAGTTTGGCGAAAAGCTCGCGGATCAGGTCAAATACGCCGGTGAAAGTTGCGGGGTTCGAGCGTGGGCTGCGGCCGATGGGTGATTGGTCGGCGACGATGAATTTGCCGAGGTGGTCGAGTCCGTCGATACCATCGTGGGCACCGGGTGTTTCGCCGCTGTGGTGGAAATGACGTGCGAGTGCGCGGCGCAGGATGTCGTCGGCGAGGGTGGACTTGCCGCTGCCGCTGGGTCCACTGAGGCAGACCAGCTTGCCGAGCGGGATGCTGACATCAATGTTATTGAGATTGTGTTCGCGGGCGTTTCGGATGGTAATTTCTACTAGGTTTGCAGTAGTTCCAGACGCTTTGTTTTTTTCGCTCGCTGCGGGGGATTTACTTAATCGGAGCCAATCACCGGTTGGTGACTTGATTTTAAGCGGATTTCCGCATGCGAGGATGGATCCGCCGGCGCTGCCCGCGCCCGGGCCCATGTCGATCACATGGTCGGCGGCGCGGATGATTTCCTCGTCGTGTTCTACGATGACCACCGTATTTCCGGCGTCGCGCAGGCGTTGGAGTGCGGTGATGAGGCGTTGGGTGTCGGCGGCGTGGAGGCCGATGCTCGGTTCGTCGAGCACATAGAGCACGCCGGAGAGTCCGGCGCCGAGTTGGGTGGCGAGGCGGATGCGTTGGGCTTCACCGCCCGAGAGTGATCCGCTTGATCGATCAAGTGTGAGGTAGTCGAGCCCGACCTCGGCAAGGAAGTTGAGACGTTTGGTGACATCGGTGACGAGGCGCTGGCAAACATCGGCCTTTGAGGGATCGGTGTTAAATTCCTTGAGCCATGCAAGCGCGTCGGTGATGGTGAGATTGCAGAACTCCGTGATGCCGAGCCATTTCTGGTTGGCGCCGCAAACCTTTACCGCGAGCCATTGCTGTTGGAGTCGGCCGCCGTGACAGGTGCTGCAGGGGCGGTGGGCGATGAGGCGTGAGAGGCTGCGGCGCGTGATGTCGGATTTTGCTTCGCGGAGGCGGCGCATGGCCTCGTTGGCGAGGCCCTCGGTGTCGATCGTTTGCGGTTTTTTTTCGCGTCCAATGGTCCAGCCGGTGTCGATGCTGCCGCCATCGAACAGCAGACGTTTTGCGGCATCGTTGAGTTGGGAGAACGAACAGTCCTCCGGCAGCGAGCAGTGGCGCAGGATCGCTTTCGTTTCGCGATGGAATTGATTTTCGCGCGATGATTTTTCCTTCCACCAGCCGCGGATGCCACCTTTCAAGATCGGTAGATTAGGATCGTGCACGAGCAAGTTCGGATCGCAGAAGGCTTCGGTGCCAAGGCCTTCGCAGGTCGTGCAGGCGCCGAGGTGGGAGTTGAATGAAAAATGTTTCGGAGTGATTTCACCGATCAGTTCGCCGGTGTGCGGATTGCGGTAGGAGGTTTGGAACGAGAGGTCGCGCCATGTGTCAGCGTCGGGTGTTTGATACGAGGCGATCGTTTCCGCGCCGCAGAGGCGGAGTGCGGTTTCCACCGAGTCGGCGATGCGTGCTTCCGAATCGGGTCGGATCACGAAGCGGTCGACGACGATTTCCAACTTGAAAGATCCATCAGGCCACTTTGCGTTTTCGATTTCAAAAACTTCATCATCGATGCGCACGCGGATGAAGCCCTGACGCTGGAGGTCGGAGAGCAGGCGGGTAGGGTCGGCGAGTTCCTCTTTTGGAACGGGTGAAAGCAGCGTGACCTTGCTGCCTTGCGGGAGCGCGCAGAGGGCTTGCACGATGTCGGCGGGGCCCATGCGTTGAAGCGGGGCGCCTGATTCCGGGTCGTGCGGGATGCCGGCGGCGGCCCATAGGATGCGTAGGTAGTCGTGGATCTCGGTGGTGGTGGCGAGTGTCGAGCGCGGGTTGAGTCCGCCGCCGCGTTGTTCGATCGCGATGGCGGGACTGAGTCCCTCGATCGAATCGACATCGGGTTTTTCCAACTGATCGAGAAATTGCCGCGCGTAGGCTGAAAGCGATTCCACATAGCGGCGCTGTCCTTCCGCGTAGAGCGTGTGGAAGGCGAGCGAGGACTTACCCGATCCGCTCGGGCCGGTGATGACCACGAGTTTGCCCTTGGGAATATCGACATCGATGTTCCTTAGGTTGTGTTGTCGTGCGCCGCGGATCCGGATCGTTTCCACGGGATCAGCAAAGGGCGGGTGAGGGAGTCATCCAAGCGAAATTGGTGTTCAGATCGGGGCTGGTAATGGTGAGTTGCACGGTTTACCGGGATTCATGGCATGGAATGAGATGATTCGGTTAAATGATCCCCCCTTAACAACTAGTGCAAACAATACATATCAGAGTTCATCTTCACTGATCGGAATGATTTTCATCAGCGCCCGCTGCAAGCCGATCTTCAGGGTTTGGTTGCCGTGAATCGGAATGACGAGGCGCTCGAAGCGGCCGTGCTTGGTAAAGACATGGTGGCTTCCGTTGATTCGTGTTAGAGCCCAGCCTTTTTTCACGACCAGCTTAGCCATTTGCTTGCCTGTGACGGCTTTCATACAGCCACTTCAAGGATTTGCTCCTTTGATGACTGCTCGCAATGGCTTTCACCTGCCGTGAGCCATGCTGCGATGGCTTCACGAATATTTGTTTCCAATTCGGGCTTCGTCTCGCCCTGCGTCACGCAACCGGGTAATGCCGGAACCTCTGCCCAGTAGCCTCCTTCCTCTGCTTCGTGAATGATGGCTTTAAATTTCATGCTAGGATCATAGCACGCAGATGAACTTTAAAAAGCCCAAATTTTTCAACTCATTCGAATCAATTCCGTCAGACATCAGCTTTGGTTCTTCGTATTAGAATAGTCCAATATTGAGCCGCACCCGCAAACGAATCTGGACCGCACGGTCGATCCTGTGGATGCTGGGGGCATGGCAGGGCGCATGGGATGGCTCAGGTTGATGGCGGTTATCGCGAGCGGTTTGATGACTGCAGCGGTGTTTGTGCCGTATGATCAGGCTTGGCTCGTGTGGGTGTCGCTGGTGCCGATGATGGCGGTGATGTGGTCGCTTGGCGGGAGGCGTGTGGGGTGGAAAGGATTTGGTCTTGGCTGGCTTGCGGGATTGGTGGGATTTGGAATTCAGTTTTCTTGGTTGTCGGTCGTATCGCCATTGGGAGCGGTGGTGCTGGCTCTCTACCTTGCGGTGTATCCGGCGATCTTTGCTTGGTTTTGCGCGACATGGGGAAATCCATTTCGGTCGCGGCTCGGATGCGTGCCACTAGCGATCGTGCATGGGGCGGTGTGGGCGGGATTGGAGTTGTTGCGTGGGTGGGTCTTTACCGGCTTCGGTTGGAATGGACTTGGCGTCGCGTTTCACGAAACGCCGATCATGGCGCAAGCGGCGGATGTTTTTGGCGTGACCGGGCTATCAGCGCTCATCGTTTTTGTGCAGTCGGTGCTAACGCAATTCATGGCGCGTGTGATGTCGAATCGTGGATCGTGGCGCGTTGCTGATCTTCGTCCGCTTGCGGTGGCGGTTTTGGCAGTGGCCTTGTGCGCGATCTATGGCGTGCTGCGGATTCGAAATGAAAATGATCGCGAAAGCATTCCGCTCAAGGCCTTGCTGGTACAGATCAACATCCCACAAGATGCCGCGCGGGTACTGTGGGAACCGCTGGCGGTGCACATGGCCTACGAGGAAGAAACGCTCAAGGCGCTCGAGTCGCTCAAGGCTGCAGATCCGACTGGTGCGAATTTGCCTGACTGGGTCGTGTGGCCGGAGTCGGCATTGACTGGTAGAATCCTGCGCACGGATGACGGTGATTGGGGGATGTGGCAGGAAAACATCGAGACCATTTCGCAAGTGCGCAAGGGCGGGCGCTTTCATCTGATCCATGGCACCAACGAGCTTGAGGCCGAGGTGATTGAGGATGGTCAGTTGGTGATGAAGCCGAGTGGACGCGCATGGAATTTGATCGCCTTCATGTCGCCTCAGGATGAATTGCAAACTTATCGCAAGAAGCACTTGGTGATTTTTGGCGAGACGATTCCGTTCGTGGATAGCATTCCCTTGTTGAAGAAAATTTACGCGCAGCAGGCGGGTGTCGAGTATGGTGGATCCTTCACGCCGGGAGATTCGTTTGAACCAGTGAAGGTGCCGAATCTTGGCGGACAGGAAATTGGCGCGATTCCGTCGGTTTGCTTTGAGGACACCGTGCCGCGCTTAACGCGGAAATTTGTGAGATCGGAACCGCAGGTGATTGTGAATGTGACCAACGATGGTTGGTTCAAGGAATCAGCGGCCGCTGCGCAGCACTTTGCCAACGCGAAATTTCGTGCGATCGAGTTGCGAAGGCCGATGATTCGTTGCGCCAACAGCGGGGTGAGTGCGGCGGTGGATACGACTGGCAAGGCGCAGGTCTTGGTTGATGCAAATGGCAGTCACTTCACGCGCGGGTCATTGCTCGTCGATGTAGCAGTGCCGAAGAACGCGTCGTTTTCGCTTTATGCGCTGATGGGTGACTGGCCTGTGGCGATCGGCGCGCTGCTCGCGCTTGGATGGGCGAGGAGAAGGAAGAAGTGAACATTGAACATCCAACATTGAACATCGAAGGTGAAGAGACATTGGTTGATTCGAGATTGGTTCATTGGTGATGAAAAATTGGCAACTTGCATCTCGAGGCGCTCATG
>JBEEOX010000116.1:0-5813 GCA_041191425.1 Verrucomicrobiota bacterium
CGATCTATGGCGACAACCCGACCGTGCCAAAGATCGAGTCGATGCTGCCCGAGCCAAAAAGCCCATATGCGATCACCAAGCTCGACGGCGAATATTACCTCGACATGTTCCGCCGCGAAGGGCGACTCGAGACGGCAGCCATCCGCTTCTTCAATGTCTTTGGCCCGCGTCAGGATCCGAAGGGCGCCTACGCCGCGGCTGTGCCGATCTTCATCGAAAAAGCCGTGAAGGGCGAGGACATCACCATCTACGGCGATGGCGAGCAAACGCGCGATTTCATCTATGTGAAGGATATCGTCGGCGCGCTCACCTTTGCGGCGGAAACAGCCGGCGTCACCGGAGTCTTCAATGCCGGCTACGGTGGTCAGATCACGATCAATAAACTCGCAGGCGAAATTCTCGCTAAGGCCGGCACCGGCTCACGCATCATCCACGCTGCGGAACGCGCAGGTGATGTGAAACACTCGCGAGCCAGCGCCGACAAACTTCAAGCCGCTGGATGGAAACCACGCTTCACACTCGAAGAGGGCTTCGCCGCGACATTTGCATATTTCTCCAACCGATAGGGCGATGCGGCCTCGCGGCGCCGACGCTTTGAGAAAATGATTTACCGCGAAGACGCAAAGGTCGCCAAGGAGCGCAGAGGAGGATAGATGAATATCTTTCATCAAAACGCAGAGACGCCGAGTGCGCTGAGAAAAGTGCTGAGTTTTTGTGAAGTGGGATGATGGAATCGCAAAGCCCCACAAATCTTTCTTTGCGAAGCCCTACGCGTTCCTTCCTCATCTCTACCGCATGATGATGCCGCCCATCCGGACATCATCGCCAAGTCGCTCGAAGGTGGTTTCCCCGAGACTTAGCGATTGCGGCAAGCCCTTGCCGGCGAGTGCGGGCGTAGGGCCACCGCAGAGGAGTGGTGCAGTGTAGACGACGATTTCATCGATCAAGCCCGCTTCGAACAGCGCGGCGGAAAAATGCCCGCCCGCCTCGACCATTGCGCAGAGGATTCCTTGTTCGCGGACAAGCCCGCGCAGCGCGGATTCGAGATTCGCGCCCGATCTCAGCAAGGTCCGCTCGCGCCATGCATCGGTGAACAAAGGCGCGTCTTGCGGCATTGATTCTGGTTTGTCGCTGAATACCACGCGCCACGGCTGCGTGCGGCCTTCGAGTAATTCTGGCACGCGGATGGTCAATGCCGGCTTGTCGCGTCGTACCGTTTCGCCGCTGGTCAAAATCGCATCCACTTGCGAGCGAAGTTTTTGCACATCGTGGCGCGCGGCTTCGCCGGTGAGCCACTGACCTTCGCCCGGTGGTCTTGTGAGCCGACCATCGAGGCTCATCGCGGATTTCCAAATGACCCAGGGCAATCCGGTTTTTGCCACCTTTTCGAAGGGCCGCAAAATTTTTTGGGCAGCGTCTTCGCACACGCCCGCAAGCACCTCGATGCCCGCAGCTGCAAGCGCCGCATCGGCGCGACCGTCATGCGCAGGATTCGGATCCACGCAAGCATACACCACCCGCGCGACACCGGCATCGATCAGGCCGCCCGTGCATGCCGGCGTGCGACCTTGCGTCGAGCAAGGCTCGAGCGTGACATATGCCGTCGCTCCGCGCATCGCACCAACACCGTGATTCCGTTGCGCATCGGCGATCGCCTCGCGTTCGGCATGCGGCATGCCCGCGCGTTGATGCCATCCACGGCCAATGACCTCGCCATTTTTTACTAGCACCGCGCCGACCGGAGGATTTGGCGCCGTCTTGCCAATCCCCTTGCGCGCTTCATCGAGCGCCACGTGCATCCAGTGCTCGTCGTTCATGAATTGGATTGTTCCTTCGGATCCACCATCCGCACTTCGATTGGCACATCAGTGCTGAGATGCATTTCGCGTTGCGGAAATGGCACGCCGATGCCGGCTTCGGTGAAATGCTTTTCGATCATTAAGCGCAGATCGCTGGCTATGACTGAGGAAACAGTGCCGGCTCGCATGTCGATCCAATAGTAGACGCTGAACACGAGCGCATTGTCGCCGAAGTCTTCGAATACCGCGTAAGGCGCGGGTTCTTTGCAGATGAGGCCATGCCTTGTAGCGGCTTGCGTCAATATCTCCATCACCTTTTGCGGCGATGTGCCGTAGGCCACCCCGACTTTGATGCTGCGACGCACGCGCGCGTTGGTGAGCGTCCAGTTGGTCACGCGGTTTTCCAAAAACATCGAGTTGGGAATCACCGTTTCTACTTCATCTGCGCTACGAACGACGGAGGAGCGGGTGTTGATTTCCGTCACGGTGCCGACGATGCCATCGACATCGAGGATGTCGCCGACGCGCACCTTGCGTTCGGCCAATACGATGATGCCGCTGATGAAATTTTTGATGAGCGTTTGTGTACCGAAACCAAAACCGATCGCGAGCGCGCCCCCAAAGAAGGCAAACACCGTGAGCGGAATTTTCAGAATCGACAGCGTCGAGATGGCCAGCATCACGCCGACAAAGATCATGGCCCAATTGCGAAGGGTCTTCGCCTGCGCTTCGGCGATGTGACCGCGCGCGACGATGGTTTTCTGGATCCGCCGCGCAATGAACGATGCGATCCAATAACCGATGAGGAAAAATAATAGCGCGCGAAGCAGCATGCCAAGAGTCACCGGGATGCGGCCTTTGATCGTTTGTCCATCGACTTCGATTTTTTCCTCGAAGCTCATCACTTCGAGCGACCAGATGCGCGAAATGATGCTTGGTGCTTCTTTGGCAAGCCTGCCAAGTTTTGCCATGGTCGTTTCCTCCTGTGGCGCGGGCGTGTGATCGGCGATCCAGCGGCGTATTAGTTTTCTTTGCGCCGAGGCCGCTTGGTCGATGCGCTGAAGCATGGCGAGCTGCTCGCTGTGACTGGCGCGTTGTTCGTTGAGCAGGCCGAAGCGTGGGTCGTTGGAGGTGATCGATGATGCGCGCGCTTCGAGCTTGCTAAGGTCGGCCGTGCGGGTGGCGATTTCGCTGTCAAGCACGCGGCTCCATGCCTTGAGTTCCTCGCTGGTGGATTCAAGCGACGCGCGAAGCTTTTCCCGTTCGCCCTCGCTCTTGCTTTCCATGATGGCGAGGCGGGCTTGATAGGCTTTGAAATTCATGTTCTCGAGTCGCACGAGACTTTCAAGATTTTCGATCAGCGCTTGCAGTCCATCAATGCGTCCACTGGTGACCTCGAGTCGGTACTTGGCCATCTCGAGTCCATCGCTTGCCTTTTCCGATGCATCCGTATTGGCAGAGGTCAACGCATCGACCGCGCCCTGCGCCTCGCGGCGTGCGATCAATGCGGGTTTGAGCCTTTTCTCCAGCGCATCGATTTCTTTGTGGAGGGCTTTTTTGCGCTCCTCGGAAATGCGGCCGATTTTTTCAAGGTCGGCCTCGTTGAACGAAGCATTGTTTTCAGCGAGGGCCACCTTGCGCTCAACGAGTGCGAGATCGGCTTTAGCTGCCGCGTTCCATTCTTTCAGATTCTCAGCGGCGCTTTTGAGCAGTGCCGCGCGACACGCCATGAGTCGCGAGTGGACTCTTGCCGCTTCGAGCTTCCACTTCGCCGCTCCGTCAGTCGCGTTGTTGCCATCGCGCACCACCATCATCGCGGCGCTCACGGCATCCTCGGCGGATTTCATTTCCACCACGACGCTGGCGAGCAAGCCCTCGTAGTTGAGCAGCGAGGATTCGTGCGAAGAAATTTTTGCGCGGATGGCGTCGCGCTCGTTGAGCAACTCGTCGACCATCAGGATCGAGTAAGGCGGCTTCTCGGTGAAACCCGTCCAAGTCGTGTTCGCATTCTTGGCGGCTTCGAGCGCGCGTTTTGCCTCGGCATTTGAATCGAGACTTTTTAGGAGCCGTGGAATGGTCAGGACAATTTGCTCGAGATCCTGGCGGCGGTCGTCGACCAAGGCCTGCGAAACCCCTTGTGGCAAGGCATTTGAAGCGCCATCGGCATCGAGCCTTGCGAGGTCCTCGCGTGCTTCCTTGAGCCATTGCTCAAATCGCGCGCGCACCTCCTCGGGCTTTTCGGTGCTGCTTGTTTTTTGTCCGCCCGAAAGCGCTTCCTTCACCTGCGCGACCTGGGCGATTGATGAGGTTGCCACCGTGACAAGCGACATGATCACTACGATGCCCTTGTTCATGCCTGATGCGTTGAATCCCAGTTTCATGATTTTTTACGCTTCGCCGCGCTCATCGCGTTCGAGTTGGATGCGGTCCGCGAGGTTGCGCGCCTTGACGCGGCTGTTGCGTTTTGCCCAGCGCTCGACCGCCATCTGGCGTTTTTCCGCGCGTTTTTTGAGAGCGGCGATTTCGTTTTCGAGGTTGAGAAAACTTGCGTGGCGCGCGGCATCGAGTGTGCCTGCCTCGACTGCCGCGCGAATGGCGCAGCCGGCATCGCGCCGATGGCCGCAGTCGGCAAAGCGGCATTCGACAGCAATCGCGCTCACATCCGAGAAACTTTCGCGCAGCGTTGCTTCATCCGTCCACATCTGGATTTCACGCATCCCCGGGTTGTCGATGAGCATGCCGCCGCCGGGCAGTGGCACCAACTCGCGCGAGGTGGTGGTGTGACGACCCTTGCCGGTGGCCTCGTTCACTTCGCCTGTCCACTGCCACTCGTCGCCGTAGAGTTGGTTGACCAGTGTCGATTTTCCAACGCCGCTCGAACCTACGATGCACATCGTAGTTCCCTTGCTCAGATATTTTTTCAGTACCTTGAGGCCTTCGCCCATCAGCGCGCTGGTGACATGCACATCGGCATCCGGGCAAAGGCTGGCGATTTGCTCCGCGGCCTCGCGGTTGGTTTTTTTGTCGCAAAGGTCGGCCTTGTTCACCAGCACCAGCGGCTTGGCCCCGCTGCGTGCGATCAATGCGAAGTAGCGTTCCATGCGGCGGAGGTTGAAGTCCGCCCCTGCGTCGGTGACCACCGCCACGACATCGACATTCGCACCGATCACCTGCGCTTGCGAGCTGTTGCCTGGCATCTTTCGTGAAAAACATGTCTGGCGAGGCAGCCGCTCGCGGATGACATGATCGCGGTTTTCATTTCCCAACTCGAGCGCCACCCAGTCGCCAACGGCAGGCAGTTCGGCATCATTGGCCGCCTCGTGCCAGACGCGTCCGCAGAGCACGACATCGACCTCCTCGCCGTCTTCGAGAAAGGCGCCGAAATTGATCGGCGATTCGCGGATCAGGCGTGCCGGGACCCAGCCTTTGGCGCGCATCGGCGCGAAGGCGTCCTCAAAAAACGGGCTCCATCCCAGCTCGCGGAGGGTCATGCGCCATCAATCTGCATCACCATGCGCGCGCTGTCGATGCCGCATCAGGCGGGGATTTCTGCAACACCTTGCCCGAACGTATCCGCGCCCCTTCCTGCCATTTCGGCTTCCCGCCGCTGAAATTTTCCCTAAAGTTTCACCATGGATGCCGGCATTCGCGAGCGACTCGACGAGTTCATCCGTCGCAAGGGTCTGCGGCGGACGACCCAGCGCGATGCGGTGATCAGCTCGGCGTTTTCCAAGGACGAGCATTTTACGGCTGAGGAGCTTTACGAACGCGTTCGCAAAAAATATCCGGATGTCTCGCGCGCGACGGTTTACCGCACCCTGCTTTTGCTGGTCGAGGCCGACCTCTTGCGCGCCATTGACCTTGGTGAAAATCAGACGACCTACGACCCGAACTTTCACGACAAACCCTCGCACAACCACCTGCTCTGCATCGATTGCGGGCGCGTCGTGGAATTCGAAGACGCGCACATTGATTTGCTCAACGACTGCGTCACCCGCCGTCTCGGCTTCAAGC
>JBEEOX010000117.1:0-5768 GCA_041191425.1 Verrucomicrobiota bacterium
TCATTGGGTTGGAGCGCGCTTTGCAGCTTGAGATTTTCCTGCTCCACGTAGTCACCGACAAATGCCGACTCGGCCGTCCATGAAAACGTATCCACAATCCGTCCTTCGTAATCGCGCACGGCGATCTGGCCGTTGTCGGCGGAAATCTGCGCAAACTTGGGATTTCCAACCGTTAAATCAGTTTCAAGGTCGGTGTTTTTCTTTAGCTCATCTCGTCCAGCGGGGGTAGCAATCAGGTAATAAGCGCCAGCGGGTATCTTGCCTTTCAATCGGATATAATAGGCATCGCGGTCAACCGTGTCATTTTTGTTGCGCGGGCAAAGCCTCATGCCGTCCAGCGTGATTTCCTCGCTACCCGCATTGAACAGCTCGATGTAACTTGCGTTTTCAAGACCATTGTAGGCCAGACACACTTCGGAAATTTTCAGCGGGACGATGGGCGGCAGTTGCTGCGGCTGGGCATACGAGGTGTTGAAATCCTTCAATACATTCAACAGATCAAATCCGTAAGAGGGCGTTTTCAATCCCAAGGTGTACTTGAATGGTTCTGCGGTCGCCGGGGCATCGATGACAGGCTCGATCTGACTGTCTTCGTGCCATTCGTTCCACGAGGTGATCATCATGATCTTCCGGTCCGGATTCATGAATTCACCGGCCATTTGCAGGTAGTCTTCAAACAATCCGTAAGGACGCGGATCTTCAGCATTTCTCCGATGGGGCAGATAATAGTGGTCCACATTCAGGCGCACCCCGCGATCATTGAAACCCGGCAAAGCATTCGGAATAAATCCAATGCCCAAACGATCGGAAATAGCCTTGAATATCGTATTTTTCATCCTGGCATTCTGTAGAATCCATGTCTCATCCGCGTAACCAAGACTCGAGTTTGTGAGGATCTGGTAAGGGCTGGCATATTGGATGTAAGGTGTAATGGCATCAAAACAGGCAATGCGATCTTCCTGCGGAGGCTTTGTGGGGTCAACTTCATCACCGATCAAATAAAGCTCCATGTTGTGTTTCTGCCGAATGGTGCTGCGCAGCTTTTCAATGGCCCCCTTGTAATCTCCGGTAAACTGGTGCGTCACATAGAGAATGATCACCGGCTTGCCATCAATCCGCAGATAGGACGGATGGTTAAAATACGATTCAGCCAGATAATCGATGGACTCCACAAACGCCTGTTCCAAGGCATTACCGGACTCAAAAGTAAGTTCACCGGGTTTAGCAAGGCCATGGTAGGGCCCAAGTAAGGTTGGCGCCAGCGTCTCGTACAAAATGGCGAACTTGAAATCTTTAAGCTCTGATGCCTTGGAAAAATGATTTTTTATGACCTGATCGTCAAAAGTATCTTTGCCCCAGTACGACATGCAAAAAAAATCAATCCCCGCATCTTTTGCCCACGAGATGTGCTGATTGATGGTCGCTTCATCACGGGAATCATATTCCCCGAGCAACGGTATTTGTGGGGGGATCAGTTCGCTACGCATGTAACCTTCGTTCCAGTGCTGTCCATTCGATGCGTACCACGGATAATAGTAGGCACCCATCAGGGGCTTCGATTTACTGAAGGCCTCCGGACGTGTTTCGCTGTCGGACGATTTGGTATCCTTGCAAGCTGTGAGCCCCGCCGCGATGAAAACACACGCCAGCAGAATTCCCGTTTGCCCTAAAAACCGTTCATTAAAACGTTTCGCACTGTTTTCTCTTCGATTTGCCATCTTATTTGCCTTATTTAAAATCTGAATGTTAGGCATTTGCTTTTTCATTCGCGATGCAGAATGTTCGGAAGTAGCTAACCGCACAAGGGGAAATGGGGTGCGACGCTGTCTAACAATACGCCAACAATACAGGCAAGGTGTCTCATCCTATGATATGTCGAGAGGGAGAGGACTGCACACCATGTGTTCACACTCTGCCTTTGCCTTAAAAAACAAAAAGCCCTAACCCTCTAGCATTATGGCTTTGAGAGTGGTTGCGGGAGTAGGATTTGAACCTACGACCTTCAGGTTATGAGCCTGACGAGCTACCTGGCTGCTCCATCCCGCGATTGGAACCATGCGCCTTTCAGCGCGGGGCGGGATAGTTAAACCCGATCGATTGGCGAGGCAAGGGGAAACTTTTGCAAAAATTGTCCCATATGCCTTGATGCAGGGCTTGATCCCCTCACCCAAAAGCGGACTTTTCTCCGGCGATTCATTGGCAAATGATCTGCGCCATGGCCACTTGCCACGACATGCCGATGCTCGCCGCCACCGAATGGCGCGCGCGGGCGTCAGCGCATTTTGAGCGGGCCAAAGTTCACACCGGCCCGGCAAGGCAACGCCGCGATCGGGGCATCCCCCACCCGATCGCCGATTTCCTTTTCGATTACTATCCCTATCCCTTCGCTTTCCTCGAGCAATGGCATCCCGGCATCGGCACAGGCATCGAGTGGTCTCACGCGGACGCCGAAAATCCATCGCTGCGTCATTTATGCGAGCGATGGTATCGCCACGAAAATGACATGCTGATCGCGGACCCGAGCTTGATGCCGGAAAAGGAAAAGCAACGGCTTGAGTGGATCGTCAGCCTGCTCGAAGCGACGCGTGATCGCCCCCCGAACTTTGCCTGTCATGGCTTGCACGAGTGGGCGATGGTGTATGGCGGTCAAACGATTCGTCACGAAAAGACCCTTAGCCTGCGTCTGCCGCAGCAGGAAATTGATGCGTTTGTATCAAGTCGTCCGATCTGTTGCTCACATCACGATGCCTTTCGTTTCTTTGCAAATGAGGCAAGAGCCTTCAACCGATTGCAGCCATCACTCGACACTCGTGAAAAACACGAACAACCCGGCTGCTTGCATGCCAACATGGATCTCTACAAATGGGCGGCCAAAGCCATGCCGTCGTGCGGATCGGATTTGCTGATCGACTGCTTCGAACTCGCCGTGCGCATACGCGATCTCGACATGCGCGCCAGCCCCTACGATCTCAGCGCATGGGGACGCGAAGCGGTTCGCATCGAGACCCCCGAGGGTCGTAAGGAGTATGAGAACGAACAGCGCGCACTTGCGACAGAGGCTCAGCCCTTGCGGGAGAGGTTGATTGGGAGTATCCAGCGAACGCTGGAGGAACATCGAACATTCAAGGTCCAACATTGAACATCGAAGGGAAGATGCGGTCTCGGCGAGACCGCGCTACCTTACAGGTTTAGCGCCTACATCCCCTGCCAGCCGAGTTTTTGGCGCAGAGCCTCGTAAAACGACCATCCTTCGAGTCGTAGCAAATGAAAGGAGCGGGATGCCTTGCGAACCTCGATGCGATCTCCGCATTGCACATGCACGCTATCGCGTCCGTCGACGGTGAAAAGCATGGGACCAGAGTCATCGTCTTCCGAAGACAGCTCCACCGTACTGCTATCGCAGATCACCAAGGCACGCTGGCTAAGGCTGTGCGGGCAGATCGGCGTGATCAAAAACACAGCGGCCTCGGGCGCGATGAGCGGACCCCCAGCAGACAATGAATAAGCGGTCGATCCAGTGGGCGTCGCGATGATCAATCCATCGGCACGATAATCATTGAGCGTCTCACCATTCACTCTGGCGCGCAGCGAAACGAGCCTGCCGGTGTCGCCACGAGCCAGCGTCACGTCGTTGAGCGCGATGAATGTTTGAGGAGCCTTGCCAGGTCGATGCCAAGTGGCCTCCAACAGCGTTCGCGTGCTGGTCGTAAATCGACCGGCTGCAACGGCATCGGCAAAGGCGTGGATTTCATCGTGACGACAACTGGTAAGAAACCCGAGCGTGCCGACATGAATGCCGGCAACGGGTTTTTCGAACTCTCCCAGCAGGGACACCGCATGAAGCATCGTGCCATCGCCGCCGATCACCACCGCAAGGTCGACCTCACCCGAAAAAGCTCTGGCAGGAGTGCCATTCGTTTCGCCCGCGAGAGCAGCGGTCGACTCTTCAAGGCAAACGCCGATGCCATGCGCTTCGAGCGCGCGGCGCAGATCCACAAGAGCCGGCAAGGAGCCATGCTTGTGAGGGTTGGCAATGATTCCGACTATCACGGGCGCCATAGCGATAAACGCGAATCGCCTGACTGGCAAGCTCTCTGGAGTTTGGCGGATCAGCGGGTGGCCGCGTCGGCTTCAATCCACGCCCAGAGCGTTTCGAGGCCTGAGGCAACCTTGGCCTTCGAGGCTTCGAGGTTAGGGCTTGGTGCAGCCTTGCCAAACAGGTAGAATTTGATCTTCGGCTCAGTGCCCGAGGGGCGGACAGCGAACGAGCGGCCGTCCTCGAGATCGATGAACAACATCTTCTCCTTGGGAATAAGATCCCCTTCTTGGTCGTAGAGATCCTGACGCGCGAAATCACGCGTGCGAAGGACTTTGGAGCCATCAACGATGTCAGGCGGGTTGTTCGCGTAGGAATCGGCGAGGGCCTGAATTTTTGCCGCGCCATCCGCGCCTTCCATCACCACCGACTTGCCAGTCTCTTGGTGATATCCGAACTCGCGGTAAATGTCGTCGAGCAAATCGGGTACCGTGCGGCCGATCGATTTCGCGTAGGCGGCAACCTCGGCAAACATCAAAGTGGCGCCATTCGCATCCTTGTCGCGCACCGAGTCCGATCCGAGGTATCCATAACTCTCTTCGCCGCCGAACACGAAGAAGCGCGAATACTCGAGTCGTAGTAGGCGGGTTTGCTCTTCGCTGAGCGAGCGGTAATCGCTTTTTTTGTCGGCAGGAATCGCTTCCTCGTACTTGCGGAGTTTCGATGAGATGTACTTGAAGCCGGTGAGCGTATCGACAATCCCGACGCCAAAGCCATCGGCAATCGCGCGTTGAAGTTCGGTGGTGACAAAAGTTTTGATCAACACCGCACGGCTGCGATTTGACTGCGTGAGCCAACCGAGTTCGAAACAAGTCTTGAGTCGATACCAGGCCATAAGCGATCCGATCTGGTTACCAGTGAGCAATTGCATTTCCCCTTTCGCATTGCGGACGACCACGCCCATGCGATCGGCGTCGGGGTCGGTGCCGATCACAATTTCCGCACCCGATTGGATCGCGAGGTCGACGCCCATCTTGAGCGCGGGCGCGTTCTCGGGGTTCGGCGATTCGACGGTTGGAAAGCGTCCGTCCTGCACATCCTGCTCGGGCACGGTGAGGACTTCGAAGCCAAGAGCACGTAGCATTGGCACATTGATATGACCGCCTGTGCCGTGGAGGTTGGTGAAAACGACTTTGGTCGAAACCCCTTGCAGCAGCGAGGGCTTCAAAAGCAGGGATTTGAGACGCTCGACATAGCTAGCATCCATTTCGGCACCGAGCACGATGATCTTGCCGCGCTCGTTCTCAGGCAGGGCGTCGTAGCGTTCGCTGGCGATGGCATTCACCTCCGCAATGATCGCCGAGGCGTGTGGCTCAACGATTTGTGCACCGTCGTTGAAGTAGGCCTTGAAGCCATTGTCGTGCGGCGGATTGTGACTCGCGGTGAGCACCACACCCGCATCGGCGCGAAGCTCGCGAACGGTGAATGAAAGCTGTGGCGTTGAGCGAGGACCTTCGAAGAGGTAGGCATCGCATCCAAGATCGGACGCGACCTTCGCGCAGAACTCGGCGAAGTCGCGCGAGAAATGGCGCGTGTCGTGAGCAAAGACCAAGGCTGGTTTGCGATCGCTTGGCGCGGATCTTTTTGCATAGGCGATAAGCCCGCGAACCGCGCGGCCGACATTGTAGAAATTCATCGTCGCGGTTCCGACGCAGGGATGCTCGGGTCGACC
>JBEEOX010000118.1:0-5705 GCA_041191425.1 Verrucomicrobiota bacterium
CTCGCGCGTGATTCGAATGGCTGGCTCGTCGCGTTGCTGCCAAGCGAGTGGGCGATGAAAACCTTCACCGAAAAAAACGAGGACTGGATCATTTCGGATCAGCCCTTTCCGCCGCCACCAGCGGTTTGAAATTTTAATTCACCACTTTGAAGCTTCCGCTGCTCTACGAATCCCACTGCCACACGCCGCTGTGCAAGCATGCCTTGGGCGAACCGGACGAGTATGCGGAGGTGGCCCTCGAGAAGGGCTTTAAGGGCATCACCTTCACCTGCCACTGCCCGTTGCCGAATGGCTTTTCCGCATCGGTACGGATGGATCCCTCTGAGTTCGATGACTATGTCGCGATGATCCATGGCACGCGTGCGCGCTTTGCTGGAAGACTTGATGTGCGGCTTGGTCTTGAAAGCGATTTTTACCCGGGCGTTGAGCCGTGGCTCAGAGAACTTCACGCGCGTGCGCCGCTGAGCCATGTGCTGGGATCGGTGCACTATCAGGTGAGCGATTATCGCAAACTTTTCTACACCGGCGATGTGTTCAGCTATCAGGAGCTTTATTACGAACACCTCGCGCTGTCGGCGGAGAGCGGCTTGTTCGACACGCTTGCGCATCCGGATCTGATCAAAAACGAATCGCCCGACGATTGGGATTTCGAACGCATGCGCCCTATCATCGCTCACGCGCTCGATCGCATCGCCGCCACCGGTGTTGCGATGGAACTCAACACCAGCGGTGTGCAAAAGGCCTTGCCGGAAATGAATCCATCACCCGCACAACTCACGATGATGCGCGAACGCAACATTCCTGTCGTGCTCGGCGCCGATGCCCATGTGCCCGAGCGCGTCGGTGATGGTTACCTCACCGCGATGCATACGCTGAAACAGGCCGGCTACTTGGAGATCAGTTACTTCATTGATCGCGTGCGACAAACCCTTGCCATCGACGATGCCATCGCGTCGTGGATTGAGGTGAACTGATGGGGCGATCGAGATGAGCGATTTGATTATGGGAAAACGTTTTTTGTTTATCCCAATAACTTTTCACCAATAACCAATAAATTTACCCCTCATCTCTCGAGGATTTCCACCTCGTAGCCATCGGGGTCGGTGACGAATGCCATTTTGCGTCCGCCTGAGGAAAATTTTTCGCGCCAACCAGAAGGCCAGATTTCGATGCCGGCTTTTTCGAGTTGGTCGCAGTAAGCGATGATGTCGGGAACGCCGAGTGCGGTGTGCATGAGATCCTCGGGGCAGTTGGCGGTGTAGTCCGGCGAGTGGCAGAGTTCGAGAAACACATCATTGCCGGGCAGCTCAAGAAACGCGAGGCGGTTGCCTTGGGGTGAGTCCTTCATTTCACCCGGGGTGTAGCCGAGCATTTGGTAAAAGGCGACTGAGCGGTCGAGGTCGCGCACGCGAATGCGGGTATGGAGAAATCGGATCATGACGCGCTTATTGAAGAGCATGAGGGATGCTTTGCCAAATCCGGATTCGAGGCATGCATGCTCATTGCGTGATTGCGCCGCGTGCGGAGCGATGCTTTGTTGTAATTGTCATGAAAACGATTCTCGTCGCCGTTGATTTTTCCGATGTTACCAAACAGGTCGTGTCCACCGGCACGATGCTTGCCAAGGCGTTGGGAGCAAATTTGTGCCTGTTTCATGTGGTCGAGCCCGAACCCAGCTACACGGCTTATGGTTTCACACCTGATGAGTTTCCCGCGCTTCACGCCTACCACGAAGAGGCCAAGCGGCGGGCAGTGACCAAGCTCGGCGAATTGCTTGAGACCGTGCACAAGGATGTGCCCAATGCCGTTTCACAAATCGCTGAGGGTGGTGCGCTATCGGCCTTGCTTGATCAAGTGAAAGAAAAGCATGCGGATTTGGTGGTGCTTGGCTCACACGGACATGGTGCGATCGCGGCGCTTCTGCTTGGCAGCGTCGCCGAGGGCATGCTGCGCAAGGCGGTCGTGCCGACTCTGATCGTGCCGAGGGCGAAAAAGGAATAATGTTTCAAGACTAGGCTCAGCCGCGGATTTTTCGCATCACCATGGCGATGGCATCTTTTGCTTCGCCGACCTTCATCAAGTTTGCGACCGTAAAATAAGCGACTTGTGCGACTCCGATTGTGAGCATGAGCCAAAACGCGCGTTGCCACATGGGAAGCGTGCCCGGATCGGGGAAGAGCCATTGATTGGCGCTGATGCAAACGAGCGACATCACGCCAGCCGCCATTGCAAGTTTGCCAAGCAGACCAAGCAACTCACCGCCGCCGATGTTTCCGGCAAAGCGTCGCATGGCGATGAAGAGGATGAAGAAATTAACTGTGGCGGAGATGCTGGTGGTGAGGGCGAGCGATTCGTGGCCCCAGCGCATCACGAAGACAAAGAACCAGTTGAACGCGAGGTTGAGCAGCAGGGCGAGGATACTGACCATCATCGGCAGCCAGCGTTTTTCGACGGCATAAAAGGCCGGTTGCAAAACCTTGAGCCATGCGTAGCCGAGCAGTCCGAAGGAGTAGGCGCGCAGAGCGGCGGCGGTTTGCATGCGATCGTGGGCGTCGAAGGCGCCGCGCTCGTACAGCAGGCTCACGATGGGATCGGCCAACAAAATGAGACCGATCGATGCGGGCAGCACGAGAAACGCGACCAAGCGCAGACCTTTTGATAATGTTTTTCTAAAATCATCAGTGACGCCATTCGTCGCCGCGCGCGACAAAGCAGGCAGCGTGACCGTCGCGACCGCCACACCAAATACGCCGATCGGCAATTGCATGAGACGAAAGGCATAGCTGAGCCAACTTACCGCGCCTTCGCCGACGCCGTAGGCAAACATCGCGTTGACCACCACATTCACCTGCACGACTGACGAGGCAATCACCGCTGGGCCCATGAGTTTGAGGATTTTTTGAACGCCGGAATCTTTCCATCGGAAGTCGGCGACGAATCGATAGCCGACCGCACGCAGTGCGGGAAACTGACAAACCAGTTGCGCCAAGCCGCCGATCACCACACCGATTGAAAATCCGACGAGGCTTTGTTTGCCCCATGTCGGATTCATCCACCAGCCGAGCGCCGCGCCACCGATCATTGAGCCGAGGTTAAAGAAACACGATGACAGCGCCGGCATGCCGAAGACATTGCGCGCGTTGAGCATGCCCATCACCAAAGCAGCGAGTGAGACGAGCAGGATGAAGGGATACATCACGCGGACCATCGTGACGGTGAGCGCGATCTCCTCCGGGTTGTAGTTGCGGGCAGTGCTGCCCGAGCGTGAGAGAGAGGTGAGAAACTCGACGATCCATGGAGCGGCGGCGATGCCGATGAGCGTGATCACGCCCATGGCGACGGCGGCGAGTGTCATCACCTTGTTGGCGAGTTCCCATGCGGAGGCTTCGCCATCGGATTTGAGTTTTTTGGAAAAGGTTGTGACGAATGCCTGCGAGAGCGCGCCTTCGGCGAAGAGGTCCCGCAGCAGGTTGGGGACCTTGAACGCGAGATAAAAGCAATCCATCCAGCGACTGCCGCCAAAGAGTCCGGCGAACATCATTTCGCGCAGCAGCCCAAGAACACGGCTGGCCATGACCGCCGCGCTGACTTTCCATGTGGCTTTGGCGGACATGGCTTGTGTTTTTTGAATCTATCCGAGGCGGGCGAGCACTTTGCTGGTGGCGGCTTCGGCTGTAAGGCCGTGAAGTTCGCGCAGCGTGTCGGGCTTGCCGTGTTCGATGAACTCGTCCGGCCAAGCGATGCGTTCGACCGGTGTGTGGATTCCGACCGAGTGGAGGTGGTCGATGACGGCGGCGCCAAAACCGTGAAGCATCACATGGTCCTCGAAGGTGCAGAGCACGCGGCACTTGCGCGCGAAGGTTTCAAGGACCGCGGTGTCGAGCGGCTTGATGAAGCGCGGGTTGATGAGCGCGACCGAGAAACCTTGGGCCTCGAGCATTTCCTTCGTGCGCTCGGCCATTTCGAACATCGTGCCGAGACCAATCAGCGCGACATCGGCGCCATCGGCGACGACTTCGGCCTTGCCGATTTCTAACAGCTCTCTTTGTTCCTTTACTGCCGCGCCGCGGATGGGTCCGCGCGGGTAGCGGATGGCCGATGGGCCTGCATCGTAGGCGGCCATCGTGTGGAGCATGTCGACAAATTCGTTTTCATCCTTCGGCTGCATGTGCACGAGCCCGGGGATGTGGCGCAGGTATCCGATGTCGAAGAGACCGTGATGCGTCGGGCCATCATCGCCGGAGAGGCCGCCGCGATCCATGCAGAGTCGCACGGGCAGGTTTTGCAGCGCGATGTCGTGAATGATCATGTCGTACGCGCGTTGCATGAAGGTTGAGTAAATCGCGAGGAAGGGTCGGAAGCCCTCCGTCGCGAGGCCGCAGGCAAACAGCGCGGCGTGTTCCTCGGCGATGCCGACATCGTAGTAGCGCTCAGGGATTTCCTTTTTGAAAATCTCGAGCTTCGTGCCGCCGGGCATCGCAGCGGTAATCGCGACGAGTTTGGGATCGTTTTTTGCGATGTCAGTGACCGTGCGGCCGAAGAGATCCGAACAAGTCGGCGTGTTGACGGCGGCGGTCGAGCCATCATCGATTTGATAGGTGCCGAGGCCGTGGAATTTTCCCGGGTTGTCAAGTGCGGGTTGGTAGCCGCGGCCTTTCTCGGTGATGATGTGAAGGACGACCGGCTCGTTGAGTGTCTTGAGGTGTTCGAAGGTGCGAACGAGAAGCGGAATGTCGTGGCCGTCGATCGGCCCGTAGTAGCGCAGTCCGAATTTCTCGAAGAGCACGTTGGGAAACAGCAGGTTTTTCGCGCCTTCCTCCATGCGATGGGCGAGGCTGCGCGCGGTCTTGCCGGCAATTTTTTCGACGAAGTCCGCGGCCTTGGCGCGCACCGATGCGTAGGTGTGATGGGTTTGCAGTGCGTTGAAATAGCGGGCGATGGCGCCGACATTTTTATCGATCGACCACTCGTTGTCGTTGAGCACCACGATGAACTTGCGCGTGGTCTCGGCGATGTTGTTGAGCGCCTCAAGCGTGGGTCCGCAAGTGAAGGCCGCATCGCCGGCGACAGCGACCACATGGTTGTCGTGACCCGCAAGGTCGCGCGCGGCGGCCATGCCGAGTGCGGCCGAAAGGGCGGTGCCAGCGTGACCCGCGCCATAAGCGTCGTGCTCGGATTCCGAGCGCAGCAAAAATCCGTTGAGACCCTTGTACGTGCGGATCGTGTGAATGCGATCGGCGCGACCGGTCAGCATCTTGTGAACGTATCCTTGATGCGCGACATCGAAGACAAACTTGTCCTTGGGCGTGGAAAACACGCGGTGCAGCGCGATGCTCAGTTCGACGACGCCGAGGTTCGGGCCGAGGTGACCGCCGGTTTGCGAGAGCGAGGTGATCAGCGAGTGCCGGATCTCCGCCGCTAAATTTGGCAGCTCCGCATCGGCGATCTTTTTGACATCATCGGGGGAATGAATCGCTTGCAGCAGCGGGCCGAGCGCGGGGGGCTTAGAAGAGTCGGATGTCATCGTTGTCGGAGGCGTCCGGTGATTCGGACTGGGAAGGAGCGCCGGCCTGATTGCCGGATGGGGATGATGATTCGGTGGAGTCGTTGCGCAGAGTGATCAGTTCGATGCGTTCGCGCGCGGAATCAAGGATCGACTCGCAGCGTTTGAGCAAGGCCGATCCTTTTTCGTAGTGGGAAACGAG
>JBEEOX010000119.1:0-5684 GCA_041191425.1 Verrucomicrobiota bacterium
GGTAGATCGAGCGAATCACCGCAGCGGTCGGATTCGCGCCATCGATAAAAAATTCCTGCGTTCGCGTGTCGGCATAGTTGAAGAGCAACTCGCAGGTGGAGGCCTCGCCATCGCGTCCGGCGCGTCCAGCTTCCTGATAGTAGGCTTCGACGCTGCCGGGGATTTCATAGTGGATCACGAAGCGGACATCGGGTCGATCGATGCCCATGCCGAATGCGTTGGTGGCGACCGCGATGTCGGCCTTGCGGCAAATGAATGCCTCTTGTGCCTGCTCGCGTTCCTGATCACTCATGCCGCCGTGGTAGGCGATGCACTTGAGTCCCCAGCTGGCGATGGTTTCGGAAACCGACTCGACTTTTTTGCGCGTCGCGCAATACACGATGCCGGTTTTGTGAGCGGCGATGACCGACTTCATACGCTCGTCTTTTTGCGCAGTCGTGTCGACGGCGGTGATGTTAAGCGAGAGGTTGGGTCGGGAAAATCCGCTGACGCGTTCGAAGGGTTTGCGCAAGGTGAGCACCGATGAAATGTCTTGCCGCACGATCGGCGTGGCGGTGGCGGTGAGGGCGACGCATTGCGGATGACCAATTTTTTTGAGCGCGCGCCCGAGCCGCAGATAGTCGGGTCGAAAATCATGGCCCCATTGGCTGAGACAGTGGGCCTCGTCGACCGCGAAGAGTGAGATTTCGATGCCCTCGAGCGCTTTGAGAAAACTCTCGGCACGGAAGCGTTCGGGCGCGACATAGACGAGTTTCCAATCGCCATTTTTCATCCCATCGAGTCGCTCGCGTTGCTCCGGCCAACTGAGGGTCGAGTTGATCATCGTCGCCGGGATGCCACGTGCGGTGAGGGCATCGACTTGATCCTTCATCAGTGCGATGAGCGGTGAAATCACGATGGTCACGCCACCGAAGCACAGAGCGGGAATTTGAAAACAAAGCGACTTGCCACCACCAGTCGGCATCACGACGAGGCCGTCCTTGCCGGCAATGATTTCCGAAATGACCTCCTCCTGGCCGTCGAGAAACCCGCTGTAGCCAAAGTGTTTCTTCAGCGCGTCGTGCGGCGTCATCAGAAGCGGTTTTGGCGGCGGGGGCGTGGGCACGGTGGAAAATATGATCGGGTAATGCGGGCGTGGCGGACCCTAGTTTCGCGCTCCACGCTTGCCCAGCGAATTTGCCCGCTGGCATTTTCCATAGAATCCCCAATCGCCATGCTTGCGAAAGCCTCAGTCCCGCGTTATTGCTTAATCACTTTCCCACCATGAGCCAATCACCTTTGAAAATCACCGCCTACCTCAAGACCTACTGCGGATGGAGCGAAGGGGTTCGCGCCATCATGCGCAAATATGGCCTTGAGTATGAAGAGAAGGACATCATCAAAAATCCCGCTTTCCGCTGGGAAATGGAACAGCGCAGTGGTCAGCCCCTCTCGCCTTGCGTCGAGGTCAACGGTCACATGCTGGCAGACATCAGCGGCGAGGAAGTCGAGTCATGGATGATCGCCCAAGGCTTGCTTCAGCCCAGTGATGCAGCACCCGATGCCCCGATCAATTCGTCTTGCACGGATGAACAGCACGCGGCGATGGCGCGCGGGGATTTTCAGATCCCGGGCAAAATCCGCTTCGTCGACTGAATTTTTTCGCAGGTAAAATTTTCGGGATTTTACAGACAAAGCCGCGAAAGGCCGGCATTTATTCCTATGATGTCACCTTCGACGGCGGAAAACTGGAAGCTTTGGCTGTCCGAAAATGGACCGAGGCTGCTGCTGTTCGCCCGTAGCTGGTGTCAGACCCGTGAGGATGCCGAGGACCTCGTTCAGGAGGCGGTGCTGAAAATGTGGCATCATCAGGCTGATCGCGGCCACACACCGCCAGACCTGCCTTTGGTATTTTCCACCATTCGTTTTTGCGGGCTTAACTTTCATCGTGGCGAGCGTCGACGCAGAAAACGCGAGGAGTCGATCATTTATCTCAATGACTTCCAGGACATGTGGCTCGACCCTGTGCTCGAGGACGATGAGGACGCGCAATTGCTGCGCGACAAGATTGGTCAACTGAGCGAAAAACTTCGCGAGGTGGTCATCATGAAATTCTGGGGCGGACTCACCTTTCAGCAGATCGCTGAGTTGCTTTTGATTTCACCCAACACCGCCGCATCGCGTTACCGCTACGCGTTGGAACAACTTTCACAGGAACTACGCAGCATCAAGGAGGAACGCCATGCAAAATGCTGAAAAGCCATTGGATCCGGCAGGAGCTTTGAACCCAGTTGAGGAAATCGAAAACATCCTCAAGCGTCTTACTCCGTCCGCTATGAGCGACAACGCCAAGTCCTCGACTTTGGCCATGATCGACGATTTGGTGAATGAGGAGACAGGTGCCGTGAAGCGTGCCTCCAAGCGTCGACACTGGTGGCAGGCGGGTTTTGCTGCGACATTTATTACTGGAGCGTGTTTCGCATTCTTCGGGATGGAATTATCCTTCACAAAGCCTCAAATTGTAACGAATCAAACGCGGTCTTCTCAGGAGATGTTTGATGAGATATTGTTTGATGACGACAATGGTAACTTGTCCTCAATGGTGGGTTATCAAGAAGTCATCACCAATGAGGTCATTGATGTAAAAAATGGTTTTGTTATCCAAGCTGGTGTGCGCAAAGAGGGAGCCTTCGTCGAGGGGGTTTCAGAATTTTAATGAGACTGCTCCTGCCATTTTTGCTGCTTGGGCTCGGCATCAGTACGTATGCCGATGAGGCTCAGGATATCGCCAAGTCGGCTGATGCTAATTCGGCAAAAACCTTACGGGGAAGATCCAGAGCTCTTTCGCTGCCATCGCTTGGGCTATCTCTCAAAAAGCCTGACCCGATGGTGGCCGCGCAGTTGCCTAATTTTCCTGAGGGCATGGGATTTTTGGTCAACGAAGTCCAGGAAGGTGGCCCATCGGCACTGGCAGGCGTTCAAGTGCATGACATCATTTGGAAAATGGGTGACCAAATGCTGGTCAACAAAGCGCAACTCGCCACCTTGCTACGCTTGCGCCAAGCGGGTGACAAAGTTGAACTCTCAGGTTTTCGCTCCGGCAAGCCGCAGTTGTTCAAGGTGAAGCTCGGCGAGCCGAAATCACCGCCTGAGGGTGTTCTTGCCAATGATGAATCGCCCTTCGAAGAAGGCGGCGTCACGCGGGTCATCAACTCCAGCGAGATGTTCGCCAAGACCACGGCTTCTGATGGAGAAGCGGAGCTTGTGAAAATAGATGAGGGGTATCAGCTCATAATCAACGACTCCAAGCAGAAGCCAATTTTTAATGGAACGATTCCTGAGGGTGGATCTCTCGACGGAGTGCCGCCCGCATGGAAGGTCAGGGTCGCGTCCTTGAAGCGCGCGCTTGATCAGGCCGTCAATGGCGAACTGCCGGCTGTGAGGTCGAGTGCGCAGCCGAGCGTCCAGCCGAGGCCTCGAGTGGTACCGCAGCCGACACCGGTCAAGCAGTCAGTTGCGCCGTGATTCGCGACTGATACTGCGCTGACCCAAGGAAACATGCGAATTTCGTCGGGAATGCCTTGCGTTTCGTCGGGTGGCCTCGCATCTTCCGCGCCATGCATCCCGATGTGGCGAAATTGGTTGAGGCTGGTCGCGTTCCCCAAGCGGTCGGCGAAAGGCTTTCTCAACTCGCGCCCGGCAATTTTTGCGTCCACAAGTCCTTCGGTGCAGGCAAGGTGGTTTCGTGGGATTTGCCATCCAAGAAGGTGGTGATCGATTTTGAAAAGTCGGCTGGTCAGTCGATGGAACTGCAGTTTGCGTTTCAGAAAACCGAGTGGATCGCCGCCGATGATTTCAGAGCTCGCAAGATTGAGCAGATCGAGGAACTTCGCGCCTTGTCGAAGAGTGATCCCGTCGACCTCTTGTTGCATGTGCTGCGGAGTCATGGCGGCAGCATGACTGGTGAGGCGCTTGAGAAGGAACTTTGCGGCACGGTGATCCCTGAGGCTGATTTCAAAAAATGGTGGGAGAATGCCAAGAAGGCATTGCGTGAAAAACGGGTGGCCGTTGTGCCGCAGAAGCGCAATGAGGCCATTGTTTTGCGCAGCGGTGATGACAGCCCAGCGCAGGCGCTCATTGCCGACTTCGAGGCGGCCCGCGACATCAAAGGCATGATTCGTGCACTGGAGGCTATCGCCGCCGACATCGGCGCTTTCGAGGGTGCGACCGATTCGCTCAAGCAACTGCTTTCGGCCATCGACGAGGGAGCGAGAAAAGCGTCGCGCGTTCAGTTGGGTCAGGCATTGCAACTGGTTGCCGCTCGTGACGAAGTGATCCAATCGTCAAAAGACCTTTCGCACGCGGAGGGAGCATTGAAACTTTCCGAAATCCTGCGCGATGCCGAGATGAACAAGCTAGCCGAGGAAGCGGGCGCCTTGCCATCGACGAGACAGCGTGCCGTTTACGAAGCATTTCCCGAGGCGTTTGCTAACTCGTGGGTCGAGAAGATGGTCCGCGTGTTCGATCGCGTGGGTGCGCGGGGCGTGACTGAGATCGCGCGCATCTTGAGTGACCGCAATGAGTTGTCTGCGCTCAACAAGCATCTCGCGTCGGCGATCGCTCGTCGCTCGCTTGGCGGTGACGCGCTGATCTGGGTTTGCCGCGAGCGCAAGGCTGCGGCGGCTGATGTGTTCTGCGCCGATGTCGGTGCTGCGGTTCTCAACTTGCTCGAAAACGATCACTTGTCCGACGGTCCTCGCAAGACATCGCGTCTTCAAAGCTTGCTCGGGGATGATAAGACCTTACTGACCGACCTCGTTGGCATCATGGATGTGAACGAGTCGCGCAATTTCGCGCGTCGACTGATGGATTGTCCGGTCTTTGCCGATCTTGAGAAAAAGTCGCTGATGGCCCGCATCATCAAGGCCCGCCCGGAAACTGCCGAGCTGGTGAGCGGAGAAAATTCCAAACGCCCCGAGGAAGCACTCCTCGTTTCATGGGACAGCCTCGAGAAGAAGAAAGCCGAACTCGATGAATTGATCCGCGTGCGGATTCCGCAAAACACCAAGGACATTTCCATCGCCCGTGAATACGGTGACCTTCGCGAAAATTTCGAGTACAAGTCGGCCAAGGATCTTCAGAAGTACCTGATGCACCGCAAGAGCGAGCTCGAGCGCGACATTCACCGCGCGCGTGGCACCGACTTCAAGGGCTCCGATGCTTCCAAGGTCAACATCGGCACCATCGTTACTCTCGTCGATGCGTCGGGCAAGCAGGTCGAGATGACCGTGCTCGGTGCATGGGACTCGGATCCCGAGAAGAAACTCGTTTCCTATCTCTCCGAAGTCGGCAAAGCGCTCGTCGGATGCGCGCCAGGTGAAAAAGTCGTCATTCGCGATCAAGTCACCGAAGTTCCCGAAGAATGGACGATCCAATCGATCCGTCCTTTCAACCCCTAATCACTCCCCAAACAAACGAAACAAGCACCATGGACTATACCACCATTGTTGAAATCCGCGGCCGCGAGGTCATCGACTCGCGCGGCAATCCCACTGTTGAAGTTGATGTGAAGCTGGACGGCGGTGCCGTTGGCCGTGCGGCTGTTCCTTCCGGAGCGTCGACCGGCGAGCACGAAGCTGTTGAGCTCCGTGATGGCGACAAGAAGCGCTTCCTTGGAAAGGGCGTGCTCAAGGCCGTTAACAATG
>JBEEOX010000120.1:0-5611 GCA_041191425.1 Verrucomicrobiota bacterium
AGATGACTGCTTGCATGGTCTTGATATCTATACACCAATCAGAAGGTTTTTCAGTCAATGACTAATTTCAAAAAAAGGAGTTTTGGTAGCTCTTGCGAGATGAGTCGCAATGCGCTGCTGGACTTTGGTTGTGACTTTTGGGCTAAACTGAGTAGCTTGTGAACAAGTAGGATTATTTCCGTGACTAGATCTGGTTAGATGATCCGGCGTTGGACTGGTTTTTGGCAGTTGGCGGCATGCATTTGTAGAGCTTGAGTCGCTGAAATTTGTCGATGGGTAGCTTGCTGTGAGAATCTCAATCTTTGCAAGCTATTGATGATGAACGCTTTGTGATATGTTTTCACATTTGCTCACATGTTGTGAACATTGGATTCGAGGCCATGCGTTCTTTGTTTTGTCTCGAGATGTTTTGGAATCATCTGGGTGTTAGGGAGTCGGAATTTTTTCTTCGTGAGGGTTCTTTGGAATGTGAATAAGTCGTGAAGAACCGCGAATAGGGCAGGCTTGCGGTTGCAAATCAATGGCTTGGAAATACCTCATCGATTCCCATGTATTTGTCAGGCTGACATGGCCATCGACTAAGTGAGCGCTGTCGGGTGATGGGTTTGAACCGTCAAACGGTGGTTTTCCGCTTTACCGCTTCGGTCGGTGGCGGCAAAAGATCGCCTGCCGTTGGCGATGAGCTGCGGTTCATATCTACCAGTTATTCATCATGGACATTCAGATTGCCTCGCTTTGCGACTTTGCTGCCGATTACAACGGCAAGCTCGTCATTTCCGGAACCTTCGACACGCTTGCTGCCCGCTCTATGCCGGTGGTGCATCCCGCTTGTGCCCTCGCGCTTCGTTTTTGCTTCACGCAAGAGGACGCGGGCCGCCACAAGCTCTCCATCAACATCATCAACGAAGACGGCGAGTCGCTCGATCCCAAAAACATGCCGATCGAGCCCGAGTTTGATGTGCAGCTGCCGAACAATGCTCCCTTCCTGACCCGCAATGTGGTGATGAACTTGCAGGGGCTTCGTTTCCCCGAGGCTGGCATTTACTCGGTCGATATTGGTTGCGACGGCGAAATCATCGTGCGTCTTCCGCTGCGTGTCGTGCACGTTCAGCAGGGGCCAAATGGTGAAGCTCAGGCCGGCTGATTTGCCCTTGTCTCGTGCAATTCGCGCCAGTGATCAGCGCGTTAGTCCCGCGACAAATTCCGTGAAGAAATCGGCGCCCTGTTGAAGGGCGTCGATTTCAATGTGCTCATCTGCCGTGTGGGCCTGATCAATCGAGCCCGGCCCGATGCAGATGCTGGGGATGCCGCCGTGCGAAAGGTGCGCGGCGTCGGAGAACCATGGCGCGCTGGCGAGTTTGGTGCCGCTGGATGTCTTGAGCAGGCGTTGGATCATTGGATGATCCGCGCTCGTTTCCATGGGCGGATTTTCGTGAGGATTGATCAGCTCGACAGGGAGCGCGTGTTGTTCGATGCAATCGCGCAGGAGTTGGAGTCCGCCCCCGGCCGCGGCAAGTGACGGCGTGACGCGGATGTCGAGTTCCGTCTCCGCGAGGTCGGGCACGATGTTCGGGCGCGAGCCGCCACGGATCAGGCCGATGTTGAGGGTCGAGTGACCGAGAGTCGGATGTGTGAAACTTGCCAGTGTGGCGCCGAGGCTGCGTTCAATTTCGAGAATGGCTTTGGCCAGCTTGAGGATCGCATTATCACCGCGTTCCGGTTGAGAGCTGTGGGCAGCGCGTCCGGTGGCGCGGAGGGTTGCCCAGAGGGATCCTTTCGTGAGGTGCACGATTTCCATCGAGGTCGGCTCGCCGACCAGTGCGAATGTGTAATCAACCCCGTGGTGTTTGGCGAAATGTTTGGATCCCCATTGGCCTGATTCCTCGCCCATGAAGGCGACGAAGTCGATGGCGATCGGAAGCGAAGCGAGTTGGTCGCAGTTGCGTTGGAGCGCAATGAGCATCGCGGCCATCGGGCCTTTGGTGTCCGAGGCCCCGCGCCCCCAAATTTTTCCGTCGCGGATTTCGCCCCCGAAGGGTTCGATGCTCATGTGGGCGACGCCGACCGTGTCGAGGTGCGGACCGAAAAGAATGCGCGGGCGGCCGTCGAGTGGCGCGAAGCGCGCGATGAGGTTTGGGCGTTGCGGCAGAATTTCTTCGAGAGTGACCGTGGCACCGATTGCCTTGAGCCAATCGCGCAGGAAATGGGCCATCGCCGCTTCGCCGGTTTGGCTGGTGCCGGGAGAGTTGTCGGGATTGACCGAAGGAATGCGGATCAATGCCTGGAGGAGTGAAACCACATCATAGTTCATCGTGGAGAGATTTTTCCCTGTATCGGATCGGTCGGCAAGACTCCAAGTCGCGATGCTTTACAAATGCCTCGCCGGAGGGCATCGCTCGCGTGGCATGAAATCGATTCTACGGGTGTTTTTGTATCTCCGGCGCTATCCGATGATGGCGGCGGTCCAGCTGTTTTGTGCGGTGGGCATGACCCTGGCGGTTTTTGTGTTTCCGAATGCCACGGGTCATGTGATCGACAAGGTTATCCCAGATCCCTCGCGGCATCATGAGTTTTTGTTTTGGACGCTGGTGGCATTGGCGGGATTTTTGCTCAAGGATGGCCTGAATGCCTTGCGGATTTTCGTGAACAACACCTTTGAGCAAAAGGTCATTTTCGACATCCGCTCGGACCTTTATGGCAAGATTCAGAAATTGCCGCTCGTTTGGTTTGATGGAAAGCGCACGGGCGACATCATGACGCGGGTGGTCGAGGATGTGACCAACATGGAACGGGTGCTGATCGATGGCATCGAGCAGGGATTGGTCGCTGCTCTGCAGGTTCTTGGAATCGGAATTTTTCTTTTCATTCTCAACCCGATGGTCGCGACATGGGCGACCTTGCCTGTGCCCTTGCTCGCAGTGGGCGCATGGATTTATTCCACCAAGGGCAGGGATCGATACAGCAATCAACGCGATGCCGCGTCGGACCTCAATGCCCTGCTGCACGACAATATCTCGGGCGTGCGTCAGATCAAAGCCTACGCCGCGGAGGGCGCGGAGCATGAAAGGTTCAATGAGTTTTCAAACCAACTTCGCGTGACGACGCTGCGGATGATGAAATGGTGGGCGCTGTATTCGCCGGGCATGTCGTTTTTACGGATGGTGGGATATGTGCTGGTGCTGGGCTTTGGTGGCGCGGCGGTGATGAAGGGCGATTTGTCACTGGGCGATTTCACTAAATTCCTTCTCTTCCTCGCCTTGTTTTACGAACCGATTGATCGTCTCAATTCGCTCAACCAGATGCTTCTTTCGGGTCGTGCGGCGGCTGATCGGGTGTTTGAGATTCTCGATTCGACGGAAGAGCCGCATGCGGCGGAAGGAAAAGAATTGCCGTCAAAAATCAGCGGCCATGTGCGCTTCGAGCGGGTTTCGTTTTCGTATCAGGATCAACCGACCTTGCGCGATGTGACGCTCGAAGCCGAGCCTGGGAGTACTGTGGCGCTGGTGGGATCGACCGGCGCAGGCAAGTCGACGGTCCTTTCCTTGCTCGCGCGATTTTATGAAATCGACGCGGGTCGCATCAGCATCGACGGCATGTCGATCGGCGATCTGTCGAAGGCTTCCTTGCGCGGCCACATGGCTTATGTGACTCAGGAGCCGTTTTTGTTCAACGGCACGGTGAGGGAGAACCTTTTGCTCGCGAAGCGCGATGCGACGGATGACGAGATGTGGTCAGCCTTGAAGGCGGCACATGCCGAGGGATTTGTGAGTGCCTTGCCGCGAAAGCTCGACACCAATGTCGGCGAGCGGGGGGTGAAACTTTCGGGTGGTGAGAAGCAAAGGCTCTCGATCGCGCGGGCCTTATTGAAGGACGCGCCGATTCTCTTGCTCGACGAGGCTACGGCATCAGTTGATTCCGAGACCGAGCGGCTGATTCAAGACGCGCTCGATCACCTCATGGCCAACCGCACGGCATTCGTCATCGCGCACCGGCTTTCGACGATCCGCAATGCTGATCGCATCTATGTGCTCGAGGCGGGTGAGGTCATCGAGCAAGGCACGCATGAAACGCTGCTCGCCGAGGGCGGCAAATACGCCGAGCTGTGCCGGAAGTCGTTCCTCGCGGCGGAGCAGGGGGAGTGACAATTTTTACGCCAAATGGTGCGTCTTATGGCACCGTAAGGCTAAAATTGGGGCAGCCTCGTTCATCGACTACCTGAGAGGGGTGGGGCGGGTGTCCAGTTCCTAATTTTTTTCTTGCCTCGGGGGGGGGGGCTTTTTTCTCAATTTTCAAATCTAACAACCGTCTTTTCACGATGAGGCCTATTTCAAAAAACTTTTCCACCATCACGACAGCGTGTCTCTGTTTGGCAGGCTCGGCACTCGCGCAACAGAACATCGCGCTTGATGGCACCAGCGGCTCGGAGAGCTCCAATGTCAACTATTCCACGACTGGCGGCCTTAACATTTCTCTTAAATTCTTAGCCGAGTACCTAGTGGTTGGTGGTGGTGGCGGTGGCGCAGGAACCGGCAACGACAGCACTGCGTTTGGCGGTGGTGGCGGTGGTGCTGGCGGCGTCAAAAGTGGAAGTGTAGATTTGAGTTCCAGCTTGTTCAACGTCACGGTTGGTGCTGGTGGGGCGGGTGGTTCACTGACTTCTGGTGGATCCGCACTAGCTGCGCAACAAGGCTCGAACGGTGGGGGCTCGTCATTTGGTGATGTCAGCGTGCTCGGTGGTGGCGGTGGCGGTCGTTACAAGGTGGTTGGAAATGCTGGTGCGTCGGGTGGCGGTGGTGGTGGTCGAGGTACCAGCAATAATGGTCGTACGGCGGGTGGCAGTGGAACTGCTGGTCAAGGCAGCGCCGGCGGTGCCACGCGAGATGATGATTCCCAGGGGCGCTCGGCGGGCGGTGGCGGTGGCGGTGCTGGTGGCGTGGGAGGCACAGGTGGTGTTGACGTCACTGTCGCGGGCAATGGTGGCGTGGGACTTTCCAACAACATTACAGGTTCTTCAGTTTTCTATGCCGGCGGTGGCGGTGGCGGCGCGCTTGATACTTGGGAGGGTGAAACCGCAGGAACTGGCGGCAATGGTGGTGGTGGCGCTGGCAGTATTTCCGGCAATGCCACGTCTGGCACCGACGGCCTTGGTGGTGGCGGTGGTGGTGCAGGCACCAATGGTGCCGGCGGCGCTGGTGGCGACGGTATTGTGATCGTTCGCTACAAAGGCTCCTCTCTCGGCAGCATTGGTGGCACGGTCACCTCAGGAACGGGCACCGCAGCCGGTTACACCCTTCACACCTTCACCAGCACGGGGTCCTCCTCATTCGACATGTCTTCGGTGAATATGAATTCGCGCCTTGGCACAACCATCAGCGGAACGATCAGCGGCAACGGTGGCCTCACCTTCAATGGCCCAGGTACTCTCTCGCTCGCCGCGGCCAACACCTTCACCGGTGACACGCGCGTCGGATCGGGCACGCTATCTCTCAATCACAGTGACGCTCTTGCCAGCTCGACGCTCAATATGGCGAACTCTGACAACGGAACTGTCGCATTTGGCCTTACCGGCAACCAGACCTACAACATCGGCGGTATTACTGGCTCGAGGGAC
>JBEEOX010000121.1:0-5603 GCA_041191425.1 Verrucomicrobiota bacterium
TGATTTGAAAGAGTCGACATGGGGTGAGGCTTTGTTGTGGCGCAATGCCATTGTGCATCTCGTTGGGGCAATGATAGCCGGATGGTGGATGAAGAAATTCTCGGGCCGTGGACTCATGATCGTTGCGTGGCTTTTGCTGGCAGTGGCGGCGTGGTTGGTCAATTCGCCCGATGGACGCAGTGTGACGGGATGGCTTTATCCAATTGGTGTGTCGTTGTACTCGGCCATGTTGGTGGCGGTGCCGGGTTGGTTTAGTGGTGCCAAGGACGAGCGAGCGGCTGCTTGGCGAGCGGCATGGATTTTTGGAATCGCCGGATGGTTTGGTTCAGCCAACGGAATCGCGATGGCGGGTGAGTTGCAGCGAGTTCCGCTCATTTTTATCGTCATCGCAGGCATTTGCGTATGCGTTACCAGCGGATTTTCAAATCTACAGAACTGGCGGAAGTGGCTTGCGATCGCACTGGTGGTTGCTCCGGCATTGATCGCAGGTGGAAACAAACCATCGATGGAAATGGTCTCCACATCGATTGAACGAGGTCGTGTAGTGTATCTCGCAGAAGGATGCATTCACTGTCATTCGCAATATGTGCGTCCGATGACGCTCGACGAAGCGACTTGGGGCAGGGCTGGCAATACGGAAATGATCCTTTCAGATAAACCTGTTCTGATCGGCAATCGTCGCCAGGGGCCCGATCTTCAATACATCGGGCTTCGTCGCTCGGAGGCATGGCTGAAAATCCATTTCATCGAACCCCGAACCTTGGTGCCCGACAGCGTGATGCCTTCCTACGCTCATCTTTTTAATGATCAACGTGGGGACGATCTGGTGGCCTATCTAAAATCCTTAGGCGCGGATCATGCATTTGAAGTCCTAAGCGAACGCGAAAAGTGGCAGCCATTACCGACTTCAAATCGGACTGATGCCAAGAATCTCTTTTCAACACATTGTGCGTCTTGCCACGGCATCAATGGACGAGGTGATGGTATGCTCGCGAAGTGTCTTATACGTCCGCCCGCGAATCTCGTCGATGGACCCTATCTCTGGACTGCCGGTGAAGGTGCAGATGCATGGCAACGCGTTGCTCGCACGATCAAGTTTGGACTTCCTGGTACTGACATGCCCGGTCATGAGGTCATGGATGATGGAATGATCCGTGCGCTGGCTGATGAGTTGATGTCGTGGCGCGCTAAGTGACTTGGCTCATCGCTTTATGTCAGCTCCCACGATTGACCGATGTGGCCTGCGCTAAATTTTTCCGCTACGATGTTTCTAGCTTTGAGCGCGGCCTTGAGACGCAGTGGTGGCTCGCCCATCGGTTCGTCGGTCAGTTTGAAAGTTCCCCAATGCATTGCGATGGCCTTGCGGCATCCGCTTTCCAAAAAGGCCTCAACGGCTTCTTCGGGGTTCATGTGCATCGCCTGCATGATGTTGCGCGGGCTATAGGCGCCGATCGGGATCATGCCGAGGTCGATTGGACCATGACGCTCGCCGATTTCCCGAAAGGCCGGACAATATCCCGTGTCGCCCGCATGCCAGAGTTTATGGCGGTTATCTTGAATCAACCATCCGCACCAGTGTCCTAGGTCGCGGTCCCATAAGCTGCGAGCAGTGAAATGCTGTGCTGGTGTGGCGGTGATTGTCACCGAGTCGTTGATCGTATGCGCGCCGTGCCAAGGTATTTCGATCACATTTCGAAAGCCCTTTTTCTCAAGCCATCGAGCATGACCCTGTGGCGTGATCAGGCGCGTTTCCATGCCGAGCGCTTTGAGCGTTTTGAGGTCGAGATGGTCGTAATGCGAATGAGTGAGCAACACCGCGTCGATTTTTGGTAAATCGGAAACTCGGCATGGCAGTGCCGTTTGCCGCCGAAGCTGGGGAAGGGGGATGGGCGAGCAGAAGTCGCTAAAAATCGGATCAATAAGCAGAGAGACAGACGGCGATTGAACAAGAAAAGATGCATGCCCCAACCATGTAGTCTGCCATGATGCATTGGTTGGCGACTGCAGGCTTGCAGGATTGAGTTTGATGCACTGTGGCAAGGCCACCGCATCCGGTTTTGGTTTATTTTGACGCTTCAACAATCCGCCCAGCTTCCAGCGGAGAATGTCAGCAAGCCCATGACCCTGATGGGCCCATGGATTGGTGAATCTTTTGTGATTTCTGCTCATTTTCATGGCAAAGATCCATCAAAACCGCTCGGACAGCGAATGAAAAAATTTCACGAATGATGCGGTGACAAGGCGTCACGAAGCGTGATGTCCTAATCGATGTTTGAATCAGGCGGTGATTTCAGGAAATGGAATTCTTCTGAGACAAGAAATTTTTCTAGGATGTCATGTGGATCAAGCGCGGTAGGTCGCGACGGATTTTGATCTGCCATCATCGCATAAATCGCGAAGGTTTGCTCGCCATGCGCGGCATTTGAAAAAGCCTCCGGCATGCAAACGGGCCTTTGATGGGTTTGCGTTAGGACATCGTCAAGCCATGCTTTGAGAGGCGATGCCTGACCATTGATCATCACCATGGGAATGGTTTGATGGTCGGCATCGAGTATTTTTTTGATGACCGTTTCCTGAATGACTTCGGGAAGATTGCCAAAGTCCAAAAATCCATCATATTCGATCGAGGTGACGATGGATTTGATGGCCGTTGTTTTTGCTTCGCGATTCCACGCCTGCCAGAGATAGGTGAGTGCAGTTTCGATATGGTGCTTGAGCGTTTCTTGCGGAATCCAATCGATTGGGATCAGAATTTTTTCGTAAAGTCCGTCGTACTCGATTCCGTGTTCCGCCAGGTCGCGGGAAACATGGTCGATTTTATGGCCGATAAGGGGTTTTTCGTATGAGATCGATTCGAGAAAAATTAGACCGAATCCTTCCGAAACCGAGCAGGTGACAAAGTGGGTCGCGTGGGAGATCCATGATTCGAATGATGCGTCAGAATCTGGGTCAGGCGCTATGCGGTCGACGACAGCGAATTCGACGGGGAGGTGATTTTCAGCGCAAAAATGTTTCCAGCGGTCATGGATGGCTAGCCATTGAGGGTTTTCTGGAGCGAGGGTGATCGCAGTGCGCGTGCCTGCGGGTGCAAGGAGTGTGAGAAGGATCAGTTCGCCGATGTTCTTCCGGCGGATGCCGCGCGCGGGACATAGCAGAAGTGGTGGTTGATTGCGGCTTATTGGTTTGCGGTGAGCGGATGAAGCTGGTCCACCGACTGGATTAGGCACCAAGTGAGCGTTGGATGCGGGGAGCCCTGCTTCGATGAAATTCTGCTGATCGCGAGAGTTGATGAACGCGTAGTGGATTTGCGGCGCGATCGGATAAAGCATCGGAACATCGACGATGTTTGCGGCGTTTTCGGGTCGACCATCTTCCGCGAGATCGTGAATGTGCAGGAGCATTCGCTCGCGCTGCTTAGCCAGCATCGAAACGATTTGCGGAACCACGCGATTTTTACCGAGGGAATGGTTGTGAAAATGCCAAAGGTCGGGTGGCGCGCCGAAGGCTTCAGTGGCTGTGGCACGGAGCTCGTTAAGAATTTTTTCGGCTCCTTCCTGAACAAGTGGCGCGTCGCTGTAGCCAAGTCCATCGACCACTCGAACGGGCAGTGACTCGTCCAGATCGCCTGGGCATTGCCCGACGATGATGACATGCGATACGCCTCGACGAGTAAGTTCGCGTGACGCGCGTTTGATGACACTGGAAACGCCCGACGCCGCGAGGTGGTAGTGGACAATGACGACCTTCATCGGTTGAGGGAGGTCAATCGCGCTTGGATTTGAACTATACTCCTCTTTGTAGTGATTTTTGGGGAAGGATTCATTGAAAACCAAGCAATGAAATGGCCTTGTCGAGCCTAAGAGGCCTAGCTTCTTATTGCTCGGTCTTTGGTGCGGTAATTCCGGGGAAATCGTCCGTACGAAACGGAGTGAGAGGAAGCCCGTCCGCCGTGAACATGTTGCAAACTGGGTTGTCGGCCCAAGCGTAGCGGACGGCAATCGGATCGTTGATTTTTTTATTCGTCACCTCGATGCGGCCGTCAGCGAGAATGGTAGCCTTCGCCGGCATGAATTTGCGATCGGGGCCGGCGATGGTAAAGCCAATCGGTTTGGCTACATCGAATGGACGCCAAGCCTTATTGTTTTTGGCCACATGGTCAAATGTGAGGAGAATTTTGTTCCCCTGTTTTTCCATGCTTTTGTAAAGCGGGCTACGGCAAACGATTCCTTGTTGGTGGTAGGTTTCGGAAAGGGCCCAGCGCGCAAGTCGCTTGGCCACATCCTGTTTATTTTTGGGATGGATGTCCTGGCTTTCCCCGAGGTTGATGATGACGGCTTCACCGGTGTTTGGCACGGACTTCATCGTCATGGTTTGTGCCTCGCGGAGTTCGGCCCATTGGCTACCGGCGGGTGAAGCTCTCTCGGCTTTAAAATCGGCAAGCTGCACCCAATAAAAAGGGAAATTGCCTTGAGCCCATTCGTCTCGCCACGATTTGATCAGAAGCGGAAAAAGTTCGCGGTACTGATAGGCGCGTCCGGTGTTTGATTCGCCTTGGTACCAGATGACACCCTTGATGCCAAAGCCGATGGTGGGGTTTAGCACACCGCAGTGGATGTTGGCGGGGCGAGCATTTCCTGTCATCAGTTCCTCTGGGCTTTTGGGTTTTCGCGGCATGGGTGCGCCTGAATTTTTTGCCGCTTGGGTGGCAGCCTCCCACTCGGCCAATTCTTTTTCGTAGTCTGTAATCCCATTTTTGCAGTCGGCTTCCTTTTTGAGCCACTCTTCGTGGATCGCATTGAGCATGGGATGTTCCGCGAGCTTGTCGCGCCTTACCCATGCCTCTGCGGCGCTGCCACCCCAAGCGTTATTGATAAGACCTACAGGTACGCTAAGGGTCTGATGGATCTGACGGCCAAAAAAGTAACCAACCGCTGAGAAATTACCCACTGAATCGGGCGAGCATACGCTCCATTTTCCTTCAAAGTTCCATTGGGGATCTTGAGTGCCGACATTTGGCACATTGATGAGGCGGATTTGAGGAAAGCGTGCGGCAGCTTTTTCTAGATCGGCATCGTTTGAGTTGTTGACCTCCCACCTCATGTTCGATTGTCCGGAACAAATCCACACCTCACCGATGAGCACATCGTTGAACGTGATGGTGTTTTCGCCCTTGACGGTGAGCGTGTGAGGTCCGCCGTATTCCAGGACGGGTTCGAGAAAAACCTGCCAAGTGCCTTCCGGGGTGGCGCTTGTCGAATGACTTTGGCCGCCAAGCGCGACGGTGACTGCTTCACCGGGATCGGCCTTGCCCCAGACTTTGTTTTTGATGCCCTGCTGAAGCACCATGTGATCGCCGAACATATTGTTGAGCGACACATCGGCCATCGCGGGTTGGCATGCAATGCATGCCAACATCAGGAAACAAACGCGAGCAAGCGACCATGGCCTGAACCGGTTTGAAGCTGTCTGCTTGTGCTGAATGCCAAACCGTTTCATGCTCATTAGACCTTCTTCTCCTCGTCGTCCTCGTCGATGTTGTGCGTGAGGATGAACTGCAGGTCGTCGATGCCGAGGTTCGAGGCAAAGCCTTCGTCGCCGAGGAC
>JBEEOX010000122.1:0-5572 GCA_041191425.1 Verrucomicrobiota bacterium
TGGCCTTGCGGCGGGCCGGGGGCTATGCCTCGTTTTCACGCGCGTGGCAAGGCGGGATTGAGGGCAACCGCCCACAGATTTGGCAAAAATGCCGCAAATTCAGCCTACCCCGCAACAAGCGCTTGCGTGCAGGCGGCAGTCATGGAAATCGTGTTGCGGATGTGATTTGCTGCATCCATCGGAGAAATTGGTGATTCATGCGAGCGACCTTGATGGTTCTGGGAATGGTGATGTTGGCGGTGGCCTTGCGTGCCTCGCGCCGACGCATGATGCGACGCATGGGTGCCATGGCCTATGTCACGGCGAGTTTCCTGCTGGTCTACTTTCTTACCGACAGCTGGCTTGGTGGATTGGCTGGCGCGGCCATGTGGGCATTCATGCCTTGGGTTGAATTGCTCACGCGGATTCGCCGACTGCGCTTGCCCCTTGAAAATCGTTTGAGTCGACGACCGATCCCCAACCCCGCCTATTTCCCCAATGCGTCGGAGGCGGCGATGGCCATGGAAGAGGCGGGCTTCGAGCATGTATCCGACTGCGGATGGGACTGGGCTGGCATGCGGCAGTTTTTCAGTCTCTTCTGGCATCCCGAAGAGCGCGCGGTCTCGGCGGTTTGCTTGTGCGAACAAAGCGATGTGGTCTTCGCCTTCATCTCGATTACCTCGCACGATGGCGAAGGCCGTCTCTGGCGCACGACGAATTTCCCCTTCGCCCCCACTCTGCGTTGCCCACCCGAAGTTCGATGGAATCATGTGCCCTGCGGAAAAAATTGTTTTCACGAAATCCTGCGCGACCACCGCGCGTATCTCGAAATGAAAAAAATTCCGCTGCAGGAACTGCGCGTTCCCGACCCAGAACGCATCGAGGAATCGGTTGAAGAAGAAATGCGCCGACAGATTCAACACAACCTCGCCTGCGGCATCATCAAGCACTCCGGCGACGGCCACTTCCGCTACTCAAAACGCGGACTCCTTTTCCTCTGGGGCCAATACCTCAAGGACATGCTGCGTTTTTGTTAGAAACGCAAAATTTTTCTCAGGGCCTGATCCATCCCAGAGCCACCACTCCCGCGATCGCGAGGCCGATGGCGATGCGATACCACGCAAACAGCGATAGTCCGTGGCTTTGCAGGTAGTTCACGAGCCACTTGACGGCGAGCAAGGCCGAAACCGTGGCAGCCGCAACACCCACCATGATCGGCATCGCGCCATAGGTCTCCCACATGAGTTTCGCCCCGCCGAACCACACATCGTAGGCAGCATCAATCCCCTCCACCGGCCACACGGCCTTCTTGGCCGTCGCTGCCGTGAGCGTGAGCACACCAAGCAAAAAGGAAAACTCCACCGCCGCCGTCACCGACAAACCGACAAGCAGACCGCCGACAATTGTCATCAGACTGCGACTCGTGCCAGGCCACATCGCGACGCATTGCAGCAGGCCGATGATCAATGCCAGCTTCCATGTCAGCTCACGCAAATCGCGCCCACCCGAACGCGCCGGATTTTTTTTTCGCCATGCAACGGCGGCAAGAATCAGCACGCCACCCACGATCCACGCAAAGATGACCGGCCACATGCCGAAGAGTTTCGACTCGATCCAATCGTCGAACATGAGGCCGAATACCGCTGCGGGAATGAAGCCGGCGATCAACGCCAAGCCGAGGCGCAAACCATCGCGATCGCTGCCAAGCATGCCGCGGATCACACCCATCACCCGCTCGCGATAGAGCCCGAGCACTGCCAGGATCGCACCGCCTTGAATGCAGATCGCAAAAGCATCGGCCGCGGCCTTTGCTGCCTGACCTCCCGAGCCAATGCCCATAAGTTGCTGCGCCACGAGCAAGTGACCGGTCGAGCTGATGGGAAGGTATTCGGTGATGCCTTCGATGATTCCAAGGATGAGGGCTTGCCAAGCTTGCATGATTGCGCGCTCACTCTGGCGCGGCGGCGGTCAAACCTGCAAGGGTTTTGCAGTTGAATGTCGAACGCCCCGAGCCGAAATTTCGCGCGGTCCATGAAAAAAAGTTATCTCAAACTGGTGCGAAGCTCGCTGCGGGCGATCAGGCATCCGCATCTGCGTGACCGCGCGTGGTGGCGAGAAATATCAGGACCCTTCGCCGACAGACGCCTATGGATCCCCTGCCGCGACACAGTCGCTTCGGGTCTGGCGATCGGAATGTTCTTTTCACTGATGCTCATGCCGTTTCAAGCCTTGGCCGCCACGCTGTTGGCCATGCGCTTTCGCGCAAATGTCCCCTTTGCCTTCGCCGCCTGCTGGATCAGCAACCCGCTCACCACTCCGGCCATTTTGTTTGGTCAATTTTTTCTCGGCGAATGGTTGCGTCACACGCTCGCCGTGCCCATGCCTCACTTCCTCGCGCAAGTGCAGTTCCATGTACCCAAGGTTGGCATGTTCAATGCCGCAAGCTTCGTGCTCGGCATGATCGTCTCGGGCGTGCTTGCCGCACTGCTATCGTACCCGATCGTGCACGCGTTCTCCGCACTCATGCCGCATCACCTGCCTGTGCGCCGTTTGAGAAAAAACAAAAAAGCAAACGCCAGCACGGCCGAGGCTTAAAAAGATTTTCTCAAATGCGAGGGCAGGATGTTGAGCTGCTCGCGGTACTTGGCAACCGTGCGACGCGCGACCTTGATGCCCTGTTTCGCAAGCGCTTTCATGATCGCTTCGTCGGATAGCGGCTTGGCGGGATTCTCCGACGCGACCAGTTGCTGGATCGCCTCGCGCACGCCGGTGTTGGAAACTTCCTCGCCATCACGCGTTTGATACCCTGTAGCAAAGAACGAGCGCATCTCCACCAAACCCTGCGGCGTTTGCAGATACTTGCCAGCCACCGCCCGCGAAACCGTCGTCGCGTGCATGCCCAACTCGTCGGCAATTTCATTCATTGTCAGCGGACGCAAATGACGCGGACCCTTGTTGAAGAAATCCGCCTGATGCGCGATGAGCTTGTGGGCAATCGCCAGAATCGTTTCCTGTCGCAGTGAAATCGAACGAATGAGGCTGCGACCATCGCGGATTTGATCTCTCAAAAATTGCCGTGCCTTGGCATTGACCCCGTCCTTGCCGAGCATGTCTTTGTAAAAATCATTGATTCGAAGATCGGGCAAATTTTCTCCCGTGAGGCGCGCCGAGAGACTTCCATTTTCGTCTCGCTCGATGATTACATCAGGTTGGATGTAAGGATTGCCCGATGGATTGAAGTCACCACCAGGATTTGGCGTAAGCCGACCAATGCGCATGGCCGCTTCGGTGATGCGCTCAAGGCTCGTGCCAAGCGCCTTGGCGATCTGCGGATGTCGCTTGCGCGCGAGGTCTTCCAAGTGATCGCGCACCACCTTGTACTCGATGCTTTCTTTGCCGCCCTTGCGTTCCAACTGCAGCAACAACGACTCGGTGATGTTTGCCGCCCCGACCCCCGCGGGATCGAACGATTGAATGAGCCGGAGGGCTGCCTTCAAACTCGGAGGTTTGATGCCAAGCCTGATCCCCAAGTCCTTGACGGGCAAATCAAGGAACCCGCGCTCGTCGAGATTGCCGAGGATGGCCTGTGCCGCCTCACGCACGGACGGATCAACCATCGACAGATCAAGTTGCTGCTGAAGGTGCTGCTGCAGTGTCACCGGCGCCACAATGGATTCGTAAAAATGCTGACGCCGCTCCTCGTCCTCGCCTGTCCATTGCGACACCCGACCCTCCAGAATCCTACTATCACGCCAGTCGTCGTCGGTCTCGTTCAGATAGCCCAGCGAGTCGGCCTCGTCGGGATCGCCCATCTCGGCATCGAACGAGATCGACTCGGTCGCATCCTCGAGCACCGGATTGGTCTCGAGCGCCTGCGTGATCATCTGGCTAAGCTCCAGCGTGCCGGCTTGGAGGATTTCCAAGCTCTTGCGCATCTGCGGCGCGAGCGTCTGACTCTGCGACAGCGACTGATGGAGCGAAACATCCGACATGTTTGGCGGCCTTGGGCCATCGGCATGCTGGGCGAAAGTCGACCCTTAAAGAAGCAAAATACATGCCAAAATTAAAAAAATATAAACCATCAGAATTTCGCGGCATGCGCTGCGTAAATCACGTGTGAATCACAAATTTTTCGGGATGCTGATGGTAAATCGCGTTTCCTGACCCGGGGTCGAGCTGACTTGGATCGTCGCGCCGTGAGCCTCAATCGCGCGCTTGACGATCGAAAGCCCGAGCCCCGTGCCCTTGATCTCACGCTGTGAGTGATGTTTTTCCACGCGATAAAAACGACGAAAAATATGGGGCAGGTCGTCGCTCGGAATGCCAATGCCGTTGTCGCTGACCCAAACTTGATAGGCATCGGATATTTCCTCCCAACCAACTTCGACGCGCAGGCCCGGATGAGGATTTTGTTTCAGTGCGTTTTCGATGAGATTGAAAAACACTTGGGTCCAGTAGAAGCGGTCGCCGTGAATGTGCAGACCTTTTTCCGGAAACAAGTTTCGCACCTCGGCCCCTTGATTGCGAATGACCGATTCGAGGCGCTCAAGCACATCGTTCACACAAGAACTGAGATGAAATGGCTCATGCTTAAGCGTCAATGCCTCGCCGGATTCGAGCCGTGAAATCACCAGCATGTCCTCGACAATGCGCGAGATGCGGTCGGCGTGTTTGCGCATGATACCGAGGTAGTGACGTGCGATGTCGCGTTCGTCGATCAAGTCATCCTCAAGCAAGTTTTCGAGATAACCATTGATGATCGCCAGCGGTGTACGCAGTTCGTGGGAGGCGTTGGCGACAAAGTCTTTGCGGATCTGCTCGGTCTGATGCTCGGCCGTGAGATCACGGATGATGACACGGGTGGTCGAACCGCTGCTAAGCGCATTCGGAAGTCTTGCCGCATCAACACGCCATGCATTGATGCCGCGATTTTCCGAGTCCCCAAGGGGCGAGCTTTGCTGCGGCAGCACAAGGTCCGAGCGCACAGGGTCGCCGGTTTGAATGCAGGGCAGAATGGAATCAATCAAACGCGGATCATGAAACACTTCGCGAATATGGCGTCCGCTCAATTCGCGATTGCCAAAAAGTTGGTGTGCGGCGGCGTTGGCAAATCGAATGATCCCTTCGGCGTTCACGAGAATGAAGGCGTCACCCAGCGCATCGAGCAGGAGGTTGCGCTCATTGCGCGCCTGCTCGGTTTCACCTTGGCAGATTCGGGTGAGTTCCAGCTCTCGGGATTTCATTTTTTTCGCGAAGCGTGCGTGACGAATCTTTGACGAGATAAGCGCCACCAGAAAAATCAGGGCGGCGATGGAAGCGATGATGGCGAACGCGGTCATTCTTCGGGCTGGGCGATGCTGTAGCCTATGCCGCGAATCGTATGAACCCAAGCCTCATAAGCGCCAAGTTTCTGACGCAACCTTTTCATGTGAGTATCGAGCGTGCGACTGTGGGCCGCGTCGCTGTAGCCCCAGACCGTTCGCAAAAGGGCATTGCGATCCTGCGGCTTGCCGGCCCGCTCGGCCAGATAAAGCAGGAGCTTGAACTCAGTGGAGGTCAGCTCGACAGGCTCGTCACAGAGGTAAAATTTCAA
>JBEEOX010000123.1:0-5527 GCA_041191425.1 Verrucomicrobiota bacterium
CACAGCCCTCCCCGACTTTTCCATCGCCATGACGGCGGCTTTGCGCTTCATTCCGCTCTGAACAATCATCATGCCCAAGTTCATTTACAGCGCCCTCGACGCCAAAGGCGAACAAAAGACCGGAGTCGTCAACGCCAACTCCGAAAGCGATGCGATCCAACAGCTGCGCAGTGGCGGACTCTATCCGACCCATGTTCAGGAGGAAGGCAAAGCCAGCAAAAAGGACAAGGCCGCCATCGCGTCAAAGGCCAAGGGCAAGGCCAAAGCGAAACCCGCGGGCAAGGTTGGCGGCAGCGTGAAGCCGAAGAACCTCACGATCTTCACCCGCCAGCTTGCCACCCTCATCGACTCGGGCCTACCCCTGCTGCGCAGTCTCACAGTGCTTGAAAAACAGGAGCCCAACCCGACGCTCCGCGCCACCGTCGGCATCCTTGCGGAAAACGTGCAAGGCGGCTCAACCTTCTCCGAGTCGCTCGCCCAGCACCCGAAAATTTTCAACAAACTCTACGTCAACATGGTCAAGGCCGGCGAGCTTGGCGGTGTGCTTGAAATCGTCCTCAACCGCCTCGCGGAATACCAGGAAAAGGCCCAGAAGCTCAAAAACAAGATCGTCTCGGCGATGGTCTACCCGGTGATCGTGATGTTCATCGCCGTGGCCATTCTTGTGTTCCTCATGATCTTCATCGTGCCGAAGTTCAAAGAGATGTTCACCAGCACCGACCAAGAGCTGCCGCTCATTTCGCAGATCGTGTTCGGCACCTCCGAGTTCTTCCTCGCCCGGCCGCTGTTCGTGCCGAACGTCTTCTTCCTCTTCGTGGTCTTCGCCATCGTCGTTGTGCTCTTCAACCTTTGGGGCAAAACCAAGGGCGGGCGCAGCACCATCGACCAACTCAAGCTACGCATGCCGATCCTCGGCGACATCCAGCGCAAGAGCGCCGTCTCACGCTTCTCCCGTACCCTCGGCACCCTCGTGACCTCCGGCGTGCCGATCCTCCAGGCCCTCAACATCACCCGCGACACCGCCGGCAATGTGGTCATTTCAAGCGCTATCGAAAAGGTTCACGAGGCGGTCAAAGAAGGCGAAACCATCGTCACTCCGCTCCAAGCCTCCGGCGTGTTCCCCAACATGGTGATCTCGATGGTCGATGTCGGCGAAGAAACCGGTCAATTGCCGGAAATGCTTCTCAAGGTGGCTGATGTCTATGACGACGAGGTCGATAACGCCGTCACTGCACTCACTTCGATTTTGGAACCGATCATGATCGTGATTCTGGCCTTGATCGTTGGCTCGGTGGTGTTCGCGCTCTTCCTGCCGCTCATCAAGATGATCTCGACCATGGGCAACCAGTGATCCGTGCGCCCCGGGCATCACGCCCTCGCCTTCCTCGTTCCATTCCAGCCAAATCCCAAACCTGTGGTTTTTAAAAGACTCACCATGAACTCCACCATCCAACGCACACGCCCCGGCTTCACGCTCGTCGAAATGATGGCGGTCACCACCATCATTGCCATCCTCGCCGGCCTGGTGGTTGTCGGCATGGAATTTGCCAAGCAACGTCAGGCAACCGAAAAGGCAAAAGTCCAGATCGCGCTGCTGAGCAAAGCGATCGAGGAGTACAAGGTGGACATGGGGGCTTATCCGCCCACCAGCAATGAAGCAAAAAGTTCCAACATCCTTTTCAAATACCTTTATTGGGATTCTGATGACGATAGTGAAGGCATTGATAATGATGAAGATCAGAAAATTTACTTGCGCGAACTTGACCCCAAAAACAACAAAATAGGCTGGACTACTGGAACTGCTAACTCCGACACCAAGATTATTGACCCCTGGGGCTCAGAATTTCACTACCGTAGCGCCCTAAATTCTGATGGTGAGGAAAACAGCGAATGCCAAAACCCCGACTTCGACCTCTGGTCGATCGGCAAGGACGGCAAAACCAATACGACGAATCCGTCGACGACCTTGGAAGAAAATCAGGACGACATCAGAAATTTCTGATCTTCCCTCTGTGGGCGGTGGCTTTTGGCTCACGCGATTTTGATTCGTTCGTCATCGGATTGTACTCGACGATCCCCAATCGCCCGGTCTTGCTCCCCACGCATACATGAGCGAATCACCTTCCATCCCCGACAAGGCCAGCAAGCCCAGCGCCCGCCGCTCTTCGAGTTCGCGCTCCAAAAAAACGGAAAAGTCAGCCAAGGCTGAAACGATCGAGCCCGCGAAATTTCCCGAGTTTCCATCGACTGCTGCTGAGAAATCCGAGGAAACCCCAGCGCGCGGCGATTGGCCCGAGCCCGAGCCAGCCACATCCGGCGGCGGATCAGGTCAGGAAAATTCCAAGCGCAAACGCCGTCGGAAAAAAGGTAAGGGCGGCGGACCATCACAAGCCCATGCGGCGGCGGATCCGGAATCGCCAGAGGCTTCTCAAGATTCGGCAAAAACGACCGTCACGCAACCGGCTCAAGTGTCAGCATCGCAGAACAAGCCGGCACGAGTGAAAGTCGATCCCGAGCAGCTCGCGAAATTTGCCTGGAAGATCTACCTCGCCGAAGTGAGCGAAGAAGGCGTCGCTCTGGTGGGCGACCACGATGCGAGAGAACTCTCGCGGCGCTGTTTCCGCTTGGCAGAAATTTTCCTCGAAGAACAAGCCCGCCGCCGCTGAGAACCGAGCAATCGCCGCTCAAGACTTCCAGTTGAGCACGCCCTTTTTGAGAGCATACGCGTAGGCGATCACGAGGATGCCGGCGAAGCCCGCCATGCTGACCAAGGCCGTCGGTCCTTGCGCGATGAGGTCGCGGAACTGCACCGCCCATGGGTACATGAAGACGACCTCAATGTCGAAAAGCACAAAGAGCATCGCGACGATGTAAAACTTCACCGAGAAGCGCGGCGCGCCTTCACCGATTGGAAGCATGCCGCATTCGTAGGCGCTGTCCTTGGTCGTATTGGTCCTCGCTGAACGGCCGAAAATAACGCTGGCCAGCAAGACGGTGACCGCAAATCCAAGCGCGACGAGCACTTGTAGCAAAACGGGAAGGTAATTTTCGGGCATGATGAATGCGGTGGACAGGTGCGTGATAGACCGCAAACGCAGGGTTTGGATAGAAAAAAAACCCGCGGCCGATCACCGGTCGCGGGTTTAAGGAAACAAGTCCAACACCAATTGAAATCAGTCCTGCTCGGCAGCGGCTTCTTGAGCGGCCGCGTAAGCACTGGAGGCCTCATGCACGCGAGCGGTGCCCTTGTACTCCTTGCCAATTTTCTCGACGAGGCCACGAGTAACGAGGTTCTGGAGCTTTTCGTATGCGCGCAAGCGGAGCATTTCCTCGCCGCCGCTGACCGCATTGCGAACCTTCAGATTCGCGAAAACCCTCTCGAACAGATCGTTGAATCCAAAGATCTTCTTCTCGGAGAGCACGGTGACCAATTCGTCGGTCACATGGTCCGGGAGCCGTCGGGAGAATCGTGTGCGCTTAGTGGTGATTGCCATAACGCCATCACCCTACACGGATCCGGCAGAAATGCGACCCAAAAAACTTCTAATTAACTTCGGACATCCAAAATATCACAGGTTTTTGACCCCCGCAGCCCCGAAAAAACCAAAAAATTCCCTCATGGTAGCTTGACAGCTCGGCATTTGCCGCCATTCTCCGCCCTCCCGGCGCGTCGGAAACGTGTCGGCCACCTAGCTCCCATGAAAAAGGACATTCACCCCAAGTACAATCCGGTCGTGTTCGTCGACATGACCACCGGCGCCCGCTTCGTCACCCGCTCGACCAAGAGTTCGGACAAAAAAGAAGTCATCGACGGCGTCGAGCACAGCGTGATCTCGATCGGCATCACCTCCGACTCGCATCCGTTCTTCACCGGACAGAAGCAGTTCGTCGACACCGAAGGCCGCATCGACAAGTTCCAGAAGCGCTTTGGTGCGGTCCGCCGCGTCGCCAAGCCGAAGGCGGAGTAATCCCGGAAGGCCTCTGGCTGCCGGTATGTTTCACGGCGCTTCACGCGAAGCGCCGAGTTGCCTCGTTGTTTTTTGCCCGTTCAGACGACCGGGCCCTCGGCGAGCACATACCAAAATCGGGCGAGGCCTGCCTTTTTCATCTCCGAGCGGGTCATGGCGTAAAATGCCTGCCATTGGTCCGGGTGGATCGTCTGGCAGCCGAGCGAGCTAGTGCCCTTGCGGCCGCCGCGATGGATGTTGATCGCCACACCAGGCCGGCTGCTGGGGATTTCTTCATCGCCATCGCGCCTCACCGGCAGCTCTTCGTCGCGCGTCGCCGGGCGAAAGGCCGGGTAGCCGCCATCCGGTCGAGAAATGCCGTGCTTGCCGGGTTTGTAGGGATGGCAGCCGGGCATCAATGAGGCCACGCCCTTGCGGAATCGGCTGGGATCGGTGTTGGCGTTGAAGGCGGCAAAAGTTTCCGGGCCCACCACGAAGGCGGCATCGTCGTAGATCCCGCGGTCATTCACGCCGGGCGCGCCGAGCGAGTCGCGGTAATACCCGCGGATGCCCACCACCAGCATTTCGGGAAATGGTTCGCCGGGCCGCTGCTTGCGCCAGACCGCTTGCGCCGTGGCTAGCACGATCGATCGCGGGGCGCGGGGCTTGGCCATGTTGCGGGAGCTTGAAGTTCAGCCAAGGCTCTCGATGCGGAACACCACCGGTTCGCTGTTGATGCAATCGAGCGCCTCGATTTCGGCCAAGGCCTCTTGCAGTTTTCCGAAGGGGCAGGTGTGAAGCAGGAAAACCATGTCGACAAATTCCGCGTCGGGGTTCGATGGATTCACCGGCGAGTGGGTGCCGGAAATGCCGATGCGGTGCTTGGCAAGGATGCCGGAAATTTCGGCGATCACGCCCGGCCGATCGGTGACATCGAAGCGCACATAATACGCCGTCGAGGTCTCGGCGACCGGCAGAATGCGGCCCTTTTCGCGATAAGGCAGGAATCCGCGATGACCATTCGCTTGGCGCAAAGAACGCGCGGCCTCGACGAGGTCGGCCACCACCGATGATGCGGTCGGATCTTGGCCCGCGCCACGGCCATAGAACAACGACTCGCCCGCGGTGTCGCCATGCACGGCCACCGCATTGAAGACGCCGTGGACGGATGCGAGGATGTGCGACTTGGCGAGAAACGATGGCTGCACGCGCAGCTCGACTTCGCCATTCGGATGCTCGCGGATGAAGGCCAGCAGCTTGACCACATAACCAAGGTTGGTGGCGAAATGGATGTCGGTCGGCCGCACCTGCTCGATGCCCGAAACATGGATGGTCGAGGGATCAATCGGAAATCCGTAAGCCAATGTCGCGAGCAAGATTGCTTTGTGCGCCGCGTCCCAGCCGTTCACATCGAGGGCCGGATCCGCCTCGGCATAACCGAGCGCCTGCGCCTCGGCGAGCGCGGCCTCGAAAGTGAGGCCGGCATCGGTCATGCGCCCGAGGATGTAATTCGAGGTGCCGTTGATGATCCCCGAAAATGAAAGAATGCGATTGCCGATGAAAGAATCCTGCACCGTGCG
>JBEEOX010000124.1:0-5495 GCA_041191425.1 Verrucomicrobiota bacterium
TCACACAAACCAAGCGCATCCGACACATGGACGGAAAACACCATCGGCGCCGATGCCTCGACCTACAGCGTCAGCAGCCTTTTACCCGGCACGCTGTACAACTTCCGCATCGCTGCGCTCAACGGCACCGATAGCTCAAGCGAAGTGGCAACGACTCTCACCACATGGACAAGCCATGAGGAATGGAGATTCACCAACTTCGGCACGATCGCAAATGCCGGTAATGCCGCCGATAGCGCCAATCCAAGCAAAGATGGAATGCAAAACCTCATGAAGTACGCTCTCGGCCTGAGTGCCAACGCTCGAAGCAACCAAGCATCCTTGAACACCCAAGTGAATACCAACGGCCGCCTGGCACTCACCTTCATGCGCGCTCGCGGCGATTTGACCTATACCGTGCAAGGCTCCAATGACCTCGTCACATGGAGTGACCTCGAAGTGAACCCTGGGACGATCGGTGAAACGGCAACCGTCACCGACACCGCCCCCACCAGCACACCGAAACGCTACATACGCCTCAAGGTAGCGCGCTAAGTGCTAGGAGCGAAACAAACGGAATCCCCCCCTCAATACTCTTCCTCTTCATCGCCCGGCACAGGCGGGATCACATCCTCGCGCATCAACAGGCGCTTGATGTCGAGGTCCGGCAGAAGATCTTCGGCCGTGCTTCGCACGATCGCGACATAGGGCACAATCCGATCCAGCTCGGCAATCGCGCAGTGGACCATCGAACTGATGATGTCGGAATCGTAACGCTCCCGCTCGAAAAGGTTGGTGACGCGAAAAACCAGCATGCCGCGATCGAGATCGTATTCGAATCCACCAAGCGTCAGCGGCTTGTTGGCGCGCGCAAGCAACTCGAGTGCCACCCGCAGGTGAGTCTGACCCATTTCCATCGGTGCCTCCGACACGATGCTCAAGGCGTTGAGTTCGGGAAATGCCTGCGCGATGAGATCAACCCGCGTGTGATGTGCCTCAAAACCCGCACGCAGCACATCGCGTCCCTCCACCAACTCACAATGCCAGCCATTACGGCCAAAGGTTTCTTCAACGGTGAGGATCTGACGCGAGTGCGGACGCATGCGCCTCTTATGCATCGAGCAATCACACGCGGACAATGATTTTCAGCAATCCGGCACCTCTTTGCCTACAGATCATATGATCTGAGATCCCAAGCGGGATGGTCACAAATTCAGTTTGGCGAGCAATTCCACAACCGTGATCTTGTGGTGGGAAGCGACAGGCTTCAACACACCACCAAGCAAAGTGCCAGTTTTCAGAGGACGATGATTTGGAACCGTCACATGGTGTGTGCCACCCATGGTGGTGGTTAGACGAATATGTGAGCCATCCTGCCGAACCGACTCATATCCGAGCGCGCGCAGGGCGCGAACGAGATCAGAAGCGACGATATTACGGGGAACTTTCATACAGCCATGGCCTCGTCGCGAACGAAGTGAAGGCGTATGATTGATGGCATCGGACCTGGTGCCCCATCACCAAAATGGCAACGGACGGAGTCACGCACCATTTCACGAATTTCTTCGATTGTTTCACCCTGCGTGGCGATGGCATGACCTAAGGCAGTGGCAATAAAGCCACCCTCAAACTCATCCTCGCGCACCTCAAAGATAATTTCATTCATGAGCGTAATATCACACGAAAAACGGAATTTGAGCAAGGTGCAATATTCCCCGTGAGCCCAACCCGGCAAATTTCAAATCGGCTATAAACGCGCATTTCAAAGGCTAGTACCGCAAATGAAAATGCCACCACTGCTCCCCCAATATCGAATCTCCAATCTCTCAATTTCCCTTCCCCACCCTTCCCCTCACCGCCTTGACAAGCGCAGGGCGAAGATCTGTGCGGATAGGGCGCAGGGACGCATGAACGCCTGAAGTTTTTTCGGCATCAAAGTGCAGGGTCATGCGAGTGAGATTTTCGTCAAATTCCACCGTGTCGATTTCCTGCCAAAACACCACACGCATCCCCTGCTCTGGTCGCCATAGCGGAAAAATTTCCAGCCCCATCGGCGTGAGGATGAGATAAGCGTGGCGCGTCATGCGAATTGCCAGGCGCACAAAAAAACCAGCAACGATCAGCGGCAGGAGTACCCATAACGGATGTGGCAAGTCAGGGTTGATATCGCGATAGAGGATCGTGAGCCCAAGCGTGATTGCTACCCCTGCGAGCACTGCGGCAAGCAGCCAGAAAATCACGGCCTGACCCGACCGCGTGAATCGCAACTCTTTTTCAGGAGACTTCACAGTTGCCGTCATGCGAGAAGACCTCCCACCCATGCGTCTATCGCGTGCTCGACGAGAACCAATTCTTTTTCAAACACCTGCGCGTCGTAGGCACCCGATGCGATGTTGGTTTTTTTCTCAAGTTCAGTGATCATCGCGATCATGCGGGCGAATCCAAAGATCGCCGCGCCGCCCTTGCAAGTGTGCAGTTGCATCAGAACTTCATCCACCTTACCCAACTGCAAAATGTGCGGCCATGATGCCGCTATCTCACGCGTTTCTGCCAGATACTCACGCATCATGCGCGCAAAACCCGCCGCATCATCAGCGGCAAGCCGAGCAAACCTTTTCACATCGACTGCGGACCGCAGCGTCGTTTCATCGAAATCGCCATAGCTCAGATCGCTCATGGCTTTTTTTTCGCGCTCAATCGATTCGAATTTTTCAAGGTCTACCCACTCATCTCCCAACCTCGATGACGCCAGATGATTCAACACCGCCACGATCGAAATACCGATCAAGATGAATGAAGCCTCCATCAAAAACGGCGTGGTCATCACACCGATCAAGGTCGAGGCCCACTCGCCCCAAAGCCCCGGCAACTTGCGCCCGAAGAGCAAAACGGTTGATACCACCAGCGCGACGCCGATCAAAATGACCGCCGCCCAGAGGATTTGCCTTTTGCTTTGGTCACGCTCGCTCGACATGTGGTCAAAAACTACAGACATCCAACGGCATTTCCCAACACATTCTTCATACCTCGCCGCCAACCCTTGCGAAATCGTTGGCAAAACCCTACATAAAGCACGTGCCTCTCATCCAATACTTCAACCGCCGCACGCAATCGCTCGAGACCGAGCAAGTCTACGGCGAAGGGTTCCTTCGCTGGACCTATGGCAATCCGCTGGGTGCGATCGCCTTGCATGCGTTTGTGAAACGCCCGTTTTTCTCCGCTTGGTACGGTTGGCGGATGAACGCGCCGAAGTCTGCCTCATGCATTACACCCTTCATCGAACGCTACAGCGTCGATGCCTCAGAGTTTGCAGATGCACCTGAATCTTTCGCGAGCTTCAACGAATTTTTCTACCGCAAGCTCAAAGCATCCGCGCGTCCGATCGACGCCGACCCATCGAGCATCGTCTTTCCTGCCGACGGACGCCATCTCGGTTTCCAGCACGCCTCATCGATCGACAGTGTCTTTGTGAAGGGTCAAAAATTCGATCTGCCCGCACTCTTAGGCGATAAAAAACTCGCCGCGCGTTTCGCCGATGGCGCACTGGTTCTTTCGCGGCTCTGCCCCGTCGACTACCACCGCTACCATTTCCCCTGCGCAGGCGTTCCATCGGCAAGCCACACGATCAAAGGTCCGCTCTTTTCCGTCTCGCCCATCGCGCTGCGAGAAAAAATCTCCTACCTCTGGACCAACAAGCGCAGTCTCACCCAACTCGAAACATCCGACCTTGGGACCGTTCTCTTAATCGAAATCGGCGCCACCTGCGTGGGCAAAATCCACCAAACCTTCACGCCCGGCGAGAGAGTCGAAAAAGGTGCGGAAAAAGGCTATTTCGCCTTTGGCGGATCCTCCACCATCACCATCTTCGAACCGGGCGCTGTCACGCTCAATGCCGACCTACTCGAGCATTCGTCAAAACAAACCGAACTCTACGCACGCATGGGCGAACCTATGGCCCGCAAGGCTTGATCAATAAAAGCACCAGCCCACCACCTCCAAGCCGATGTCCGATTATCTCAAATCCCTCGAAAAGCACGCGAGCGAAACCCTCAAGCCAGCGATCGAAGGTCAACTCACCGCCACCGAACGCATCGCGCTTTTCAAACGCTTTCTCAACATCGAAGAAGAACGCATTCTCATGCGCCATCGCTCGGGTGTTGGCGGACTCGAAATCGCGCACAACCGCGCGAGCCTCATCGACACGATCCTCAAAGCGATCCTCAAAACTTCGGTCAACGCGCTCAAAGGCAGCAACAAACTCCCGATCTCACTCGTCGCCACTGGCGGCTATGGCCGCAGCTTGCTCAACCCACGCTCGGACATCGACATTCTTTTCCTGCTGCCACGCGCATCGAACAAGTTGCCACAAGCGCTTCAGGATTTAGTACAGGACATCCTCTACCTCCTATGGGACATGGGCTTCAAAGTCGGTCATGCCTGCCGCTCGATTGCCGAATGCATCGAACAGGCACGACTCGATCAGGAAAACAAAACTTCACTCATGGACGCACGACTCGTCTGCGGCGACACCGAGTTGTTTGAAAATTTCCAAGTCCGCTTCGCTCAGGAATGCCTCTATAAAGGTCAAGAGGCGTTCTTCGACCTGCGCCGTCAGGACATGCGCAGCCGTCATGAGAAATACTCGCACACCGTTTTCTTGCAGGAGCCAAATGTGAAAGAAAGCTGTGGCGGTCTGCGCGACTATCAAAGCATTCAATGGGTCGCGCGCGTGAAGCGCGGCAGCAGCAAGCTTGAAGATCTTGTCGAATGCAAGCTGCTCACCGCCGCTGCCTTTCGTGAGCTTGAAGCCGCCTTTGATTTTATCCATCGCGTCCGCAACGAGCTTCATTACCACTGCCGCAAGGCCACCGATCAACTCACGCTGCAACTTCAAGGTGTCGTCGCCACCGCTTTCAACTACCCGCAACGCAACATTCTGCGCAGCACTGAGGCGTTTATGCGCGACTACTACCGCCACACGCGCCACATCTATCAGCACACGACCTCGCTCATGGAGGCCTTCCAACTCGAGCAGGATTCGCGCGCGGATTCCGGCATCCGTTCGTTCCTCACCTTCCGCAAAAAAAGCCGCGAAGAATTCGACGGCTTCGTCGCACGCGATGGACGACTCTTCCCCGCCCACGGTGAAATTTTTCGCGAGGATCCGCACCGACTCATGCGGCTCTTCCAGCATTGCCAACTTCGCAACCTCAAGCTCAGCCCGCAGATCCGCCGACTCATCGCGCAACACTGGGACGACATCGACCGACCTTTTCGCTGTTCGAAAACCAACCGCGAAACCTTTCAGGCCATTCTCGAGCGCAAGGGCGATGTCGCGCGCGTTTTGCGTTTGATGCACCGCATTGGATTTCTTGGGCGTTATCTGCCCGAATTCGGCGCGCTCGACTGCCTCGTCCAACACGAATTTTTCCACCGCTACACAGCCGACGAACACACGCTTCGCTGCATCGAGCAACTTGACCAACTCATCGCCGAAGACAAACCGCAGCACCGGA
>JBEEOX010000125.1:0-5491 GCA_041191425.1 Verrucomicrobiota bacterium
AACTGATTTCGGAGGTGTATTTCGCAACATCGTGGCCTGCGTAGCGTGATGGCTTGGAGGGGCTGGGATCGGTGATGTTGTTTGCCGTGGCCCTTGCTGTTGCCAGGGTCGCGATGAGCGTGAGCAGAAAAATGGAACTTACTTTTCCCATGCGGTATAAGTAACTTGGAAATTGAGAAGGGGTGAGGGGTTTTGCGGATTTAGATTCGGCTCGATGCGCATTTCTTGCAGTTGGAGTTGAGGCATGCGGGATTCGAGTTGGAGGAAGGCGCGCTGCATGGTGCGATAGGTTCCGCGAAAGATGATGCGAAGTTGCGATGAGCTCTGCGCGGCGTTTGCTCCAAGTCCGCCTTTGCCTGCCGTACGCTCGAAAGCAGTTTTTTGAAACTCCTTGGCGGGAAGATTTTCGGAAATCGTGCGAAGGTGGTTGTTGACTGAGCTAGCAGCCTCTTCGCTGATGATTTGCGTCCAGCGTTGCACATGCGGGCGCTGGCGTGCGATGTTGGCCTCCACCTGCATGGCCTTCGAGTAGTCGGCTTGGTAGTTGCCGAAGAGGGATTGTTTTTTTGAGAATGATGAAAACATGTGGGAACGAACCGACCAGACGGCGATCAGTGCCAACACAATCGCCAACGCTGGGAGAGCGATGCCGAAGAGCACGATGGATTGCCGATAGTGGTTCATGGGTTAAGGCAGTTTGCTGGCGTTGATGGAGACTGTGTCCGAGGCCTCGAAGCGCTGGGTGATGGTGAGGTCGAAGGAGTACGGGTAGCTCGTTTCGTCGGTATCGATGATTTCCTCGTTGATCGATGGCTTGAAGCGGTTGTTTTCCTGGGTGCGTACATTGACGGCGATGCTGCGGTTGGCGCCGATCGGGTTGAATGCATCATTGCCAGTTGCCTGCGCAATTTCGGTGAAATGTTTGATGATCCCTTCCTGAGTATTGATCGTGTTGAGACGGTCGATTGCCTCGTCTCGGTGAAGGCCGGTGATTTTCCATTCCTTGATCAACCCGATGCGAACCTTGGCTGGTGAGACCTCGGGGCGAACCGTGTGGGTAAAGCCTTTGACCATGACGCCCGAGCGCTCGGGGAAAAGTCGGCTAAGAAACTCCATCGTGACCCATGCTTTTGAGCGGTCCTCCAGCAGGTTGTCCCAGTGTTCGATTTTTTTGCGTTCGGCCTCGAGTTTCTCGAGTCGTGTTTTGATGAGGTTGGTTTGTTTGGCATCAAAGGCCCATTCCTCTTGGCGGAAGATGTCGACGATGCCGATGGAGAGCCAAACGATGATCAGCGCCGCAGCAGCAAAGAGACCAAGGCGTGCATGGGCAAGGTTGCGGATGAGCTTCATTTCCGAGCGGTTTGGGTAGAGCTCGGCGATTTCGATGGCGCATGGAAGAAAGTCCTGAAGCGCCCATTTTTCACTGCTCAGGATGCTGAATGTCAGGCTGTTTGCACCTTCATCATTCGAATCCTGTGAATTGCAGATCCGCGGCTCGATGCACCAGGCGGGCATGCCGTTTTCAGAAACGATGCTTGCGAGTGAAACCTTGCTGGCGGGAAAGGCTTTGCTCAGTTCCTCGTGGATTGAGGTGGTAGGATTCGGATCGAGTTCGATCACAGGCATGTCGGGATCGATCAGTTCGAGCGAGGCATCGGTGGTGGTGAGAGCGTTGCGAAGGTTGAGCGAGCGGTGCGAGTGACGATGTTGGAGCGAGCGCGTCAGCAGGAGGTCGGCGTGTTCGTTGAAGAAAAAAAGTGCGGTGAAGCATGGGTAATGAAGGACCGCGACAAATGGCTTGTTGGGGGTCAAATGCACCAACTTCGGCAAGCCCATGAGACTGACGAGTGGAGCGCTCAGCGCGTGGGTGATGATAGGAAAATTTTCAGCCTCACCTGCTTCGCGCAGTGAGGTGAGAAAAGCATCATATTGACGGCTGACGGTAGCGGTGGTGCCAATCACGCCACTGCCTTGAGCAGGATAAGGAAGCACCCTCCATGAGTGCTCGCTCATTATGGCCGAGCTATCCTCAAGGATCTCGGTTGGTTTGGTGTAAGCAGTGGCCCGCAATTCTTCGAGAGCGGCGGGACTGTCGAAGTCCGGCTTGAGTTCTGAGGTGGCAAACTCGTCGGCGATGTGTAGGATCACGCCTAGCGAAGAGGCCACGAGCGAGCGGGCGTGTTTGATGAGATGGGTGGCGATGCTGCGGATTCTTTCCGGATCGCGAAGGGTAGCATCGTTTATTTCAGGTCCTTTTGACCATTCGGCTTTGGAGCGTTGATGATAAAATGTGGTGATGTTTTCACCATCTTGGCGGATGTGAAGTTGCAGATCGATTGAGAGCGCATCCTGATACCAGGCGGGATTGCTTGCTCGGGTGGTCGATGTCAGCACTGACCTCGCCTGCCTGTAGCGTTGCAGGGGATTGAGGGTCGTGGGATGGAGCAAAGTGCTCAAGGGTGTGGGGGGTGTCGGTTGCAGGAGAGGAGAAAAATTTTTCCCCGAGGGGGCGGCCGCCCATGAAGGGCGACCGCATGAACCGGGCTCCGGGTTCCAAGACCGGAGCTCGGTGGGTTACCACGCTGCGGTATTTTCCGGCGCATGGGCAGGGCCATCGGCGAAGTCGCAGACAAGTGCCACGGTGCCGATCGCTGGGATCGTCGTGTCGGCGAGACCGGTGTAGGTACCGCCGCCAGGGCAGGTGGGTGTGGTTTCCATGAACAGACCTGCACCAACGATGGTCGTATTGAATGCCGGCACGGTATCACCGGGATTCTTATTGTTCATGTTGGCATACGAACGCACCGCTTGCTGGAAGTTGCGGATGTTCAGGATGCAGGCTGCACGGTCGGATCCTTTTTTCCATGCACGCGCTCCGATAAAGAGCACTGAGATCAAGGACAATAGGACCAGGATGACCACCGTCAGTTCGAGGAGTGTCATGCCTTTTGCGCGTTTTACTTTGTTTGTGTGTGTCAGTTTCATCTTATTGTTTTGTTTGTGTTTTTCTTTTTTGGGGTGGGGAAGACCTTCGATTTGGCGGTCACTGGACCGCTTCATGTTCGGCATTCCCCGGAGAATCATGGTTGGTGGTCATGCATTGTTGTTGGTTGTGACGATCAAAAATCGTCTTTATTCATATTCATTCGTGCGTTGACGAAAGTTTCCTCGCTGATGTGGCCTTGTTTGAGCAGGCGAAGAAGATTGGCATCCCAAGAGATGTTGCCGGAGCGGCGGATTACATCTTCGAGCGAGCGAGCGCCGCCATCGTAGTTGGCGATCGCGCTTGCTACGGCATCCTCGCTGTTGTGAAGGAACTCGTAGTTGAGAACTCGGCGGTGTTGACCCGGAAGGAGACCTTGCGAGTGGATGAAAATGAGGATCTCGGAGAGTCGGCTGAGGACCGAGGTGTGGTTTTCCTTGGGGTAAAGTTCAAGGATTCGGCCGATGGTTTTTACCGCGCCTGTAGTGTGTAATGTTGAGAGCACGAGGTGACCGGTCTGTGCGGCCTCCATGCAGGTTTCCATCGCTTCGCGGTCGCGGATTTCTCCCAGCAGAATGATGTGCGGGGCTTTTCGTAGAACATCCTTGAGGCCTTGGCGGTAGGAGTGAACATCGCGGCCGACTTCCTGCTGCGTGACGATGCTGGGCGAAGGTATGACTTGCTCCGGGTCCTGTGGATCGGGCATGTCGTCGGGATAGCGGTACTCGACGGGATCCTCGATCGTGACGATGTGCTTGCCATGGTTTTGGCGAAGCCAGTCGATGAGTGAGGCGAGTGTGGTCGATTTGCCAGAACCGGTGGGGCCGGTGACGAGGCAGAGCCCGGCGCGTTTGAGGACGCAGTGGCGAAGAGTGCTTGTGGTGTCGGGATCGATGCCGAGAGATTCGAGTTCCGGGATGGTGTCGCTGAGGATGCGACAGGTGATGCCGAGTCCGGTTGCACTGAGGTGGGCTTGGATGCGCAAGCGGCCTGAGCGTTCGCCGTGATCGCCCATGGGGATGCCCTCACAGGAAAAGTCGGCGACGCGGGTTTTGGCGAAGTCACTGATTGCCAGGTTGATTTTTTCCCCGATGCGTTCATCGAGACTGCTCTCGATGCCGAATCCGTGATTTGAGATTTCGCGATTGCGGATGAGTTCCTTGAGAATTTCGTCGAGGTGGGTGGAGCTCAGCACGCCGAGTTGGGTCAGCTTTTCCATGCCCTTGTTGGTGTGGATGTACACTGGGCGACCGGAGCGCATCTGGATGTCGGACACGCCGAGATCCTTGCAGATGTTGAAGATGATCGTGAGGGCCTCGCGTCCGCTCATGCCGACTGCAAACCGCTCCACTCCCTGCAATGGGGCGGATGTTTCATCATTGGTTTGGATGGCAGCAATCATGGGTTGGATCATTGATCGGCGGAATTGATCGGAGTTGAGGCCTGGATCGCTTGGAAGGGCCGCGATTGCTGTTCGAGCAAGCGAATGGCCTTTTCCTCTGCGTCGCGGACTTTGCTGATGAAGTAGAGGCGTTCCTGTGCCTCGCGGATTCTGAAGGGCGATAGACGTGACCAGTTGCCAGTGGCTTGCCACTGAGCTGAGATTTCCTGATGGCGCGCGAGGCAGTGATCGAGAACGGCAAGTGCTTCGTTGAGATGATCGGTCGAAAACTGCGGATTGGTGCTGCGCACATTGTTGATCATTAGCTCAAGAATGTTGCTGGCAGCTGCAGCGGCAGTGAGAGATGGGCGTGGGTCGTCCTTCTGCGCGAGGCAGTAATCGATGGTTTCTTTGGCGAGTTTGATCGCTGTGGGGGTGAGTGTGCGGCGAGTTCCAAAATGGCTTTCGGTGAGGAAAAGATGATAGCTGTTGTAGTTGCCGTAGTGAGCGGGATCGAGGTTGTAAGCGAAGCGAAGTTTGTCCTCCGTTTTGCGGCGCATATAGAACTGGTGAGCGGATGTGACCGGGCGTGGGTTGTTGCGTGCAGTAGATGCGGCGGCAAGGCTCTCGATGAATCCACGCAGGCGATCGGGTAATGCCGCTTGCGGTTTCACGCGGGCCGATGCCTCACCATGCACGCAGCCGTCTTTGCATTCGTGATCACAATGATGCTCGTGGTCATGCTCATGACCGCTGCCGTTGTGGAAGTAGGTGTCGATCGGGCCTTGGGCCGCCATGGCGATCACTTCGCCGTAGGGGCTACGGTTGATGCCCAACGGATTGAGCGGGGTTTCCAGCTCTGGGTTGCGCGCCATGTGATGGGCGGAAAACGAGAGCATCATCGCACCGCATCCGAAGAGGATGGCGGTTTGGGTGTGGGGGGTGAGCAGGGGCATGGGGGGGAAGGGTGATGGAAGGGGGAATCAGGTGCTGGCCTTGCAACGGAAGACGACGCGCGAAATGGCGATGTAGATTGCGAGGATGCCGCTGAAGTAGAGAATCATTTGCCAGAATGTGGCGGTGCTGAGTGCGCCGAGTTTGAAGTGGAGGCGCTGAGTGAGATCCGC
>JBEEOX010000126.1:0-5489 GCA_041191425.1 Verrucomicrobiota bacterium
ATTCTTCTTCTGCCCTTCCCCATCGGCTTTTTCTACACCTCACTCACCTCGCTCTCGCGCATGCTTTGGTCTGAGCCCGCCCAAACGGCCACTGAAGTTGCGAAGCGCAAATGATCGCCGCTATATTGATATGAAAAAACTTCTCCAAGCCTCGATCGCCATCATCGCGCTCGCGGCGGCATGCGGTCTGACCAGCTGCAGTACTGGAGGATTTGCGGGAATCGGCAAGGACAATCAAAACAAGATGATTGTCAGCATCAACGATCAAAAAATGCTCCTCGTGCGCGATGGCGTGCCGGTCAAGAGCTACAAGATTTCCACATCCAAATTCGGCTGCGGCGATCGCCCAGGCAGCAACTGCACACCACTGGGTCGACTCCAAGTCGCCAAAAAAATCGGCTGCGACTCACCGCTTGGCAGTGTTTTCAAAAGCCGCCGACGCACAGGAGAAATTCTCAAGCCCAATGCACCAGGCCGTGACCCGATCGTCACCCGCATTCTCTGGCTCAAGGGCACTGAGCAACGAAATCGCAACGCCTTCAGGCGCACCATTTATATTCACGGCACACCCGAGGAACACCGCCTCGGCAGACCCGCCTCCTACGGCTGCATTCGTATGTCCAGCCGCGATGTCGCCGACCTCTACGACCGCGTGGGCTACGGCGCAGATGTCTTTGTCATCCGCAAGTCGATTCGCAGTTCGCCCGCGAGGACCAGTCAGATGGCTGGCACGAGCAGCCGATATCCTCGTGGCTGACCCGAAAGTCGGGAATTTCCCCAAAAGACGAGCTTGACACCTCGCCTCGATCCCCTAATTTGCGCCCCCGCAAGCAAGCGACCCACCTTTCATCATCCATCATGGCCAACCACAAGTCATCCATCAAACGCGCCCGCCAGACCATCGTCCGCACCGAGCGCAACCGCGCCGCCAAGAGCCGCATTAAGACCTTGCGCAAAAAGACGCTCGCCGCCATCGCCTCGGGCGACAAGGAAGGCGCCGCCAAAGCCAGCTCTGAGTTCTCCTCCGCCGTGGACAAGGCCGCCAAGCGCAACCTCATCCACCCGAACAAGGCCGCCAACCTCAAGAGCAAGACCTCAAAGTCGATTGCAGCCATTGCCTAATGGTGAAAATTCACGGATCGCATCCGCACCCATTGAAAATCAAGCGGACCGGCCTGCCGGTGCCGCTTTTTTTCTGAACCCCATGCCCGAGTCCACCACGTCCAGCCGCGCGGCCACCGCCGCCAAAATTGCCGCCAACCCGACTGCTTACAAGGTCTGCGAAGGCTGTAATTCGATCGTCGGCAGTGGCACCAGCCTTTGCCCCAACTGCCACGGTTATCACTTTGATCCGACATCGGAACGCGTCGTTTATCAGGCGCGGCTATTAGGCAATCGCGAACAAACATCGGTCACCGCCGATGACCTGAACTGAGTCCATGAGTCCGTGCATCGGCTTCAAAGAATGGCAAGTCGTCTGTGATGCCCTTGCACAAGGAAGGCAAAGTATCATTCTGCGCAAGGGTGGGATTCACGAAGGTCGAGATGGATTCTCATTCGCGCACGAATCGTTCTACCTATTTCCCACGCGTTTCCATGCGCAGGCCGAACACGTTCGCGAGGGCGATGTCCAATCGCTTGCTGAGTGGCAAACAGGCGACACGGTTCGCATCACGCACCGTGCCGAAGCCATCCACGCAGTGACCCTCACTTATTGGGAAAAGGTCTCCGCACTCGCCCCTTACCACATTCTCACCGAGGCCACGGTGCGCGATCGCTTCGACTGGCAAGGCAAGGGAATGAACGCTGGAAGCATCCATGTCGCGCTTGTGCGAGTTTTCAAACTTAGCGAACCATGGGATCTTACCTACACAAGTGCTTTTGGAGGATGCCGCAGTTGGATCAAACTTCCAACACCGCCTGACATTGAGGAGAGCCCCGTGATCGACGCCGATCGATTTGCGGCAATCACTCAGGATTTCGAGAGTCTCGCATCGATCGCTATCTGAAATCACATCATGACCTTGAACCTCCAGGGCCTCACCCAGGAATTGGACAACAAGGCTGTTGTCACGCGATTCGCACCCAGCCCTACGGGCCTGATGCACATGGGTCATGCCTACGCCGCGTGGGTCGCACACGCATTGGCAAAGCAATGCCCGCATGGCCGATTCCTGTTGCGCTTTGAAGACATCGATACCACGCGCGTGAAGGCTCCTTACTACGACGCGATCGAGGAGGATCTTCAATGGCTCGGCCTGCCGTGGGATGATTCACCCTTGCGTCAATCAACTCGCAGCGCCGCCTACCAATTCGCGCTCACTGAGTTGAAGTCGCTTGGCGTGGTCTATCCCTGTTTTTGCACGCGCGCCGAAATCATCGCCGAATCCGCACGCATCACGAATGCGCCGCACGGACCCGATGGGCCTTCTTATCCCGGCACCTGTCGCTCACTCCAGCCCGATCAACGAGAGAAAAAAATATCAAGCGGCCTCGCCCATTCATGGCGACTGGATTCAATTGCAGCCTCCCAATTATGTGGACCGCTTGAATTCACCGACTTGCGATATGGAGTCATCCGGGCTGATCCATCACTGCTCGGTGATGTGATTCTTTCCCGCAAGGACATCGGACCCGCCTACCATCTCGCGGTCGTGGTCGATGATGCGTTTCAAGGCATCACTCATGTCACCCGTGGCGAGGACCTCTTATACTCGACTCATGTGCATCGACTGCTTCAAGCCTTGCTCAAACTTCCAGCGCTCGACTACCTTCATCATCCGCTGGTTGCCGATCCGCAGGGCAAGCGTCTAGCGAAACGAACCGATTCGCAATCGATCGCATCACTGAGGGATGCAGGAATGCCACTGCAGGAAATTTTTATGCAAATCGAACAAGCACTCAGTACCTCGCGCGAAACGATCAACTGAAAATCGAGGTCAGTGGCTTGCCCTTGTCGGCGATCTGGAATGGTCGCTTGCTTGGTGAAATGATGATCTCATTCCAATTGAGCCCAAGCGCGTGAGCGATGGTGGCGTTGAAATCCTGCACGCTCACCAATCCTTCTCTAACCCTTGCGCCCGAAGCATCGGTTTCGCCGTATTTCATCCCGCCTTTCACACCACCGCCCGCCAGCAAGCAACTGAATGCCGAAGGATGGTGGTCACGCCCGCTTTGATGATCGGTATTGATTTCCGGTGTACGACCAAACTCAGTCGCCACGACCACGAGAGTATCCTTGAGCATGCCGCAATTTTCCAAATCGGTGAGCAAAGCGGCATAGGCCTGATCAAACTCCTTGCAGCGTCCCGCCACCGCCGTGAAGTTGTCGAAGTGGGTGTCCCAACCACCCAACTGCACCTCAACAAATCGCACACCGCGCTCAACGAGACGTCGCGCCAAAAGACACCCTTGGGCAAAACGACCCGAGCCATAAAGTGCGCGTGTGCCCTCCGATTCACGCCTCAAATCAAACGCTTCAAGGTCCTTTGAATTCATCAAAGCCACCGCATCGCGATAAAGTTCCTCGTACGCTTTGACATCCACATTCGGATATCGTCCGTGGAACTGACGGTTCAACTTGTCGGCCAGTGTCAATCGACGAAGAAAATCTTCCTCGGAAAGCGCTGGTCCACGATGCGAATCTTTCAAGCCTTCCTCGGGGCTGCCCACGGGTGCGGCTGAATACTTGGCGCCGAAAAATCCGCCACCAGTCATTTCTGGCGCACTATTGATGGCCACATAGCCGGGCAGTTCGGGGTGGATCTTTCCACCAAGTTTCAGCACCCACGAACCTAGCGAAGGATGCTTCACCGTGCCTCGCATGTCGTAGCTCGTGCGCATGACATAGGCGCCTTGCTCGTGCGCACCTTGCGTGGAATTCATGGAGTTGATCACACATACCTTGTCCATGACCTCCGCCGTTTTGCTGAGGTAGTGGCCTACCATGACGCCATCCGCCTTGGTCGCAATCGCCTCGGTTTTGCCCATGATTTCCTTCTTCTTGGGCTTGGGATCGAAGGTGTCCACATGGCTCATGCCGCCCGCCATGAAAAGGTAAATCACATGCTTTGCCTTGCCTTCGATAGGATTGGTGGGAGCAGCGGCAGCGATGGTCGGTCCCAGCATCGGGACCAAATGCACACCGAGAAAAGTGCGCGCCGCATTCGCCATGAAATGGCGGCGGGTCAATTCGTCGTTCTTTTGAAAATTTGGATCACTCATGGCTCATTGGAGAAACAGAAATTCGGACGACATCACCAAGCACGAAACCACATTGCGGCATCCCTCTTCGCCTCGCGCCTCAAGCTCCTCGCTCATCATCGCCATTTCATCCGCCGTTGGCGTGCGACTCAAAATCGCCAGATACAGTCGCCGAATTTTTTCCGCATCCGAGGCCGCACCATCAAGGCTCTTGTACAAATGGGCTGCGCGACGGTTCACGAGTTGATTCTGCACGAATCCGTTCATGAGCGAAAGCACCTGACCCACATTCGGATCCTTGCTGGCACCATCGACCACCTCACGGTCGGACGCGCCAAAAACATAAAGGAAATGTCCGCGCGGCGCAGGCGAAGCGAGTTCCGACGATCTCAGAAATTTATCGGGGTCTTGCCCGCCCGTACCAGTCATCGACATCATGGAAGAATCTCGGGTAGACGAGGAATCGGATTTGATCTCGTGCACCAACCTGTCGTGATAAGCGCGCACTTCCTCCTTGGTCTGCAAGGCTAGAACTTCTTTGGACAACTGCGACATGAGTTTCTTGCCCACCAATACCGGCTGACCATTCACCATGATGCGGTCGTCGAGTTTCCTTCGCGGTTTTCGATCAGGGTCGCCATCGGCCAGCGTGATCAAAGAATCCCAAATTTGCTCGGCCGACAGTCGCTCGATTTTGCGTCCATGAAAATCATCCCCACCCTCAACCACCGATGCATTCGGATTGGTCGCAAATTGGAAGGTCCTCGTAAGCAATAACACCTGCTGAAACGCTCGCAGATCGTAGTTGAGCTCGCGCATCAGGTTGCCGAGCAGCTTGACCAACTCGGGATGATTGGTGTCCTCGGCCTCGACATACTCGTCCACGGGTTCAATCACCCCCTTGCCCATCACGCGCTTCCACATGCGATTGGCGATCACTGAAGCAAACTGATCGCCGGTCTTATTGACCATCCAGTCGGCCAACTCCTTTCGACCACCGCCTTTTTCATTGCGATCCGACATCCGTACCATCTTTCCAAACGGCGTCTTACCCGCAATGATCTCGCCCGGTTTGCCATCACGATACTGATAGTCTGGCGGCAGGGCGATGCGACCCGCGCCGTCACCACCGAGTGAAAGCGCGTAGACTGAATCCCAGAGCATCCGCCCTACATGGTAGTCGGTGCTGAGGTATTTCTCCCCGACGCTCAACTCGTGAAAAAGCGGCTCCATCAAATGCCTGCGAACGGAATCCTGGCCATGCGTGAAGGCGGCCAGCTCGTAAA
>JBEEOX010000127.1:0-5486 GCA_041191425.1 Verrucomicrobiota bacterium
GTTGAAATTGATCAGCGCGCAGGCCTGAGAATGAGCGACCCGCTCCGCCAGTCGGCAGCGTGTGGCTGGGTCCGGCAAGGAAGTCGCCGACAGCGACGGGCGAGAAATTCCCGAGGTAGATCGCTCCTGCGCCGCGAACTTTCGGCAACCAGCGTTTTTCGTTTTCGGTGATGAGCGAAAGGTGTTCCGGGCAGAATGCGTTGCTGATGGCGATACCTTCCTCGAAGGATTTCAGATGAAGGAGAAAGGTGCCGGTCTTAAGAACATTGCGGATGATTTTTCCGCGCGAGAGGAGCGGCATTTGTTTTTCGATCGACGCCACCACGCGGTTGAGCAAGGCCTTCGAATCGGTGGCGAAGCCGACCACGCTGTCGCCGCCGTGTTCGGCTTGAGCGAGAAGGTCGGCGGCGATGAAGTCGGGGTTGCCTGACTTGTCGGCGAGAATGAGAATTTCGCTGGGGCCTGGTAGGAGGTCGATGGAAACCGCGCCGACGAGTTGGCGTTTGGCCTCGACCACGAAGCGGTTGCCGGGGCCAAAGATGCGATCGACGGGTCGGATGGATTTTGTGCCGAGCGCGAGCGCGGCGATGGCCTGGGCACCGCCGACTTTGACGATCTCGGTGGCGCCTGCCTGTTTCAATGCGTAGAGCAGCGCGGGGTTCACCGATCCATCGGGCGCGCAAGGGGTGGCGGCGATGATTTCTGGAACGCCCGCAGCTTTGGCGAAACCGGCGGTCATGAGCGCAGTCGAAACGAGCGGGGCTTTGCCACCCGGCACATAAACGCCGACGCGGTCGAAAGGAGTGAAGCGTTCGCCAACCATCGCGCCTTCGGCATTTTTCATCGACCAGTCCTTGCGCAGGCTGCGCTTGGCGAAGGCGTTGATGTTTTTGAGGCTGCGCGAAACGGCGCTGCGGGTGGCGCGGCTCACCGATTTTTCGGCGGCGGCCATTTCCGCTTCGGTGACAAACAATGCTTTTGGTTTGAGCGTTGCTCCGTCGAAGCGTTTGGTGAGAGTGACGAGTGCCTCATCGCCTTTCGCGGCGACTTGCGCGATGATTTCGCTGACCAAATCGCGCACACCGGCTTCGGGGATCGCGCGGCGGTTGAGCCGTCTCACGAAGGCCCGGTATTGCGGGTCGGTGTGACTGAGAATTTTCATGCCCGCTTCTCAACTGGAACGAAGGGTCGCAAGGTGGCGCCGGTGTAAATTTGGCGAGGACGCACGATGCGGCTCTCCGTGTCCTCCATCACTTCCTTGTAGTTCGCGACCCAACCCGGCATGCGTCCGATGGCAAACATGACCGTGAACATGTCGGTTGGAATGCCGATGGCGCGCATGATGATGCCGCTGTAGAAATCGACATTCGGATAAAGTTTGCGGGCGATGAAGTATTCGTCGTTGAGCGCGATCTCTTCGAGTTTCTTAGCGATTTCGAGCAGCGGATCCGACTTGTGAAGTTGGGCGAGCACCTTGTCGCACTGTTGCTTGATGATGACCGCGCGCGGATCGAAGCTCTTGTAGACGCGGTGTCCGAAGCCCATGAGGCGGCGGTTGCCGACCTTGTTTTTTACCTCGGTAAGGAACTTCGTGCCGTCGTCGCCTTCGCGATGAATTTCCTCGAGCATTTCGAGCACCGCTTGGTTGGCACCGCCATGAAGTGGTCCCCAGAGCGCGCAGACGCCGGCGGATGCTGAGGCGAAAAGATTGGCGCGGCTCGAGGCGACCGTGCGTACCGTCGAGGTCGAGCAGTTTTGTTCGTGGTCGGCGTGAAGCAGAAAGATCAGGTCGAGTGCCTTGACGATTTCCGGGTTGAGTTCGCAGTCCTCGCCGGGTTGCGAGAACATCATGTGTAGAAAGTTCGCGGTGTAATCGAGAGTCGTGCGCGGATAGATCGGCGGAAGGTCGTGGGCCTTGCGGTAAGCAAACGCGGCGATGGTGCGAATTTGGGAAATGAGGCGGGCCGCGTGATGGGGGAAATTCATCTCGCGGTTGTCGCCGCTGGCGAGGTCGGGGTAATACGATGATGCGGCATTGATCATCGCCGAGAGAATCGCCATCGGGTGGGCGGTGTGAGGGAAGCCCTCGAAGTGAAAACGCATGCTCTCGTGGAGCATTTGGTTTTCGGTGAGCAACGTGGAAAATTCGGCAAGCTGGGTGGCGGTGGGAAGCTCGCCGTAGATGATGAGGTAGGCGGTTTCGACGAAGCTGCTTTTTTCTGCGAGCTCGGCGATGTCATAACCGCGATAGCGAAGAATGCCTTTTTCGCCGTCGATGAAAGTGATCGCGCTCTTGCACGAGCCAGTGTTGCCGTAGCCGGGGTCGAGGGTGATGTAGCCGGTTTTGCTGCGGAGGGCTGAAATGTCCACGCCATGCTCGCCTTCCGAGCCGACGATGGTCGGCAAGTCGAGGATTTTTCCGTCGATGTTCAGTTCCACTTTTTTGTTCATGTGCGGCGCAATCAAGCAGTTTCAATTCCAATGCGCCAGTTCTCTTTGCGCGTATTTTTTAAGGCTGTTTGGCAAGATCACTCGCTGACATCCGGGTAGGAACCCAGAAGCTTGATCATCGAGCAATGCTGGTGCAGCTCGGCGAGCGCTTCAGCGACCTGCGGGTCTTCGCAATGTCCGGCGAGGTCGACATAGAACACATATTCCCAGTCCTTGCGCTTCGAGGGGCGCGATTCGATTTTTGAAAGGTTGATGTGAAAATTGTCGAAGGCTTGGAGTGCTTTGACGAGTGAGCCGGGGCGATCGTGGATGGCGAAGAGCACGGAGGTGCGGTCGTGCCCGGTGGGCGGACAGGTTTTTTCGCCGATCACGAGGAAGCGGGTGGTGTTGGTGGCGCGATCCTGGATCGCGGACTCAAGCACCTTGAGGCCGTAGATTTCCGCGGCCAGCGGTCCACCTAAGGCGGCGGCTCCTTGCTTGGCTTGTTCCTGGGCGATTTGCGCGGCCTTGGTGGTTGATGAAACCTCCACGAGGTCGGCGTGAGGGAAATTCTTGTGAATCCACGCACGGCATTGACCGAAGACTTGCGGGTGCGAATAGAGCGTGCGGATTTCGCCACGCGGGATCGCGGACATGAGGCAATTTTCGATGCGCAGCAGGATCTGTGAGCAGATGTGCAGTGGGGAATCGACGAAGAGGTCAAGCGTGTGCGACACCGCGCCTTCGGTGGAGTTCTCGATCGGCACGACACCGTAGTCGGCGCTGCGGCGGGTGACTTGGTCGAATACATCGGCGAAGTTCGGTTGCGGCGAGTAGCTGACCGAGTGGCCGAACTTTTTGATCGCTGCCTGATGCGTCCAAGTGCCTTCGGGGCCGAGGTAGGCGATTTTGAGATCATCCTCCAATGCGAGCGCGGCCGACATGATTTCGCGGTAGATCGCGCGGATCGATGATTCGCTCAAGCGGCCTTGGTTCATTGCAATCAGGCGACGAAGAAGCGACTCCTCGCGCTCGGGCGCGTAAATTTGCAAGCCGTCGCGTTTTTTCACGACGCCCACTTCGTGCACGAGATCGGCGCGACGATTGAGCAGGTCGAGCAGCTCCTGGTCGATCGCATCGATCTGGCGGCGTATGTCGTCGAGGTTCACGGGCTTGAGTGAAAAAGTTTAGCTGTCGGCAGATGACTCATCATTGCCAGCGCCAGCGGCAGGGCTGCCGATCGCGCTGAAGGCAAGTTGCATTTCGGGTTCTGCCTGTTCTTTGGTTTCGGTGGCTTCGGGCAATTTGATTTTGCGAAGCTCAGAGGCGTTGGGAAGTTCGTCGATCGAGCGGATGCCGAAGTGCTCAAAAAAGAGATCGGTTGTTTCGTAGAGCAGCGGACGGCCGGGAAGTTCGGCGCGACCGCCGATGCGGATCAGGTCGCGATCGAGGAGTTTTTGGATCATGCCGTCGCAGGCGACACCGCGCACCGCTTCAATCGCGGCCTTGGTGATCGGCTGACGGTAGGCGATGATCGCGAGGGTTTCCATGGCCGGTCCGCTGAGGCGTTCCGGTTTGCGGCCAGGGAAGAGCTGACGGACAAATTCGCCGAATTCGGGGCGGGTGTAGAGTTTCCAGCCTTTCGGGCGTTCGAGGATGACAAAGGAGCGCTGGCTGGAGGTGTAGGCTTCGTTGAGGCTGGCGATCGCGGCGCTGACCTGGTTCGCATTGGTCTGGCCGAGAGCGATCAGCCAGTCCGAAAGTGCAGGCGATTCCTTGCCTTCCTCGATTTCGCGGGCGCGGACATCCTCAGCTTCTGCGACGCGGCTGCGGATGAGTCGGGCAATTTCGTCGGAGGGAAGGGGATCCTGGGAGGCGATGAGCAGGGCTTCGGTAATGGCGTTGAGCTCCATGATGGGGCGGCAGTTTAGTGAGGCGGGTCGGCATTACAAGCCTGCCGCCAGCAGGTGGTCGACTCGATATTTCACGCTTGAGCGAATTTTTCCCTTGATGAGATGCAAGACAAGGGCTAACCCACCGCGCTCTCCGAGATCGTCAGCTCATATTTCGATCGGGATACGGTGAGATTTTGATCCATCCAGTTGAACCCTGCGCCATGGCCGCAAAGAAAAATACCCCCAAAAAAGCCGCCCCCAAGGGCAAGGCCAAACCTGCTGCAAAGCCTGCGAAAAAAGCGGTTTCCAAGAAACCCGCACCCGCTCCAAAGAAAGCTAAGCCTGTGGCCAAAAAAACGGTGAAGAAGGCTGTGGTCGCCAAGAGGCCAGTGCCCGCGAAAAAGCCGGTCGCAGCCAAGAAGCCTGCGCCCGCGAAAAAAATCGCCGTGTCCAAAAAGTCGACACCCGTAAAGGCGGTTAAAGCTGCTCCTAAAAAGGAGATCGCTAAAAAGCCTGTCGCGACAAAGGCAGAGGTCAAAAAGCCAGTTTCTACCAAAACCCCTCAAAAGAAGACCGTTTCGACGGCTTCAAAGAGCAGCAAGCCCAAGGTTGTCGAGGTGGTGGCCACACCCGTGACACCGCACAATGATGCTTTCATTCAAAAGCAGCGTCAGCGCTTGCTCGATCTGCGCGATGAGCTCGTCGACTCCATGTCGGGCATGACCCGCGACACGATTCGCAACGCGCCCGAGGGTTCGGAAGCATCGGGCAGTGGTCAGCATCAGGGCGATGCCGGCAGCGATGCATACGACCGCGACTTTGCCCTCTCGGTGTTGGCCAAGGAGCAGGACGCTTTGTATGAAATCGAAGAAGCCTTGGTGCGGATTCGCAAGGGCCAATACGGCATTTGCGAACTCTCCAGCCGCAAAATCCCGCAAGCCCGACTAGAGGCGATTCCATTTGCCCGCCTGACCGTTGAATGTCAGGCCCAGTGGGAAAAGGAATACGGCAAAAGGCGCTTCCGTCCGTCCAATGAAGTTGGCTTCAGCGGCGGAAAATATGCCGACGACGAAGATTCCGAGTCGGTTTCGCTTGACGAAGAGGAGGATTAAGCCATTCTCCGCGTCCCCCAAATTTCCATCCATGCCACGCGAGATCATC
>JBEEOX010000128.1:0-5463 GCA_041191425.1 Verrucomicrobiota bacterium
TCCCCACTAGATCCTTAGTCTAGCGCGTCTACCAATTCCGCCATCCGAGCATCGGTTGGTTGGGGCGGGCTTTTTAGTGACGCCCCCGCCTGCTGGCAAGAGAATCTTTTGGAAAAATTCGGCCCAACGCGGATTCGCCTGTTATGGCTTGATTCCCGCCTTCCTAGTCGAAGCATCGAGTCGAAATAACGCTCATGGAAACCATCCGCATCGATTCAGTCGCCAAGTCATTTGGGCGCGTCAGCGCACTTGATGGAATCGACTTGGAAATACGATCCGGCGAAATGTTTTTCCTGTTGGGTGCGTCGGGTTGCGGCAAGACGACCTTGCTGCGCTGCATCGCAGGTTTGGAAACTCCAACGACTGGACGCGTCTACTTCGGCGAGCGCGATGTCACCGACATGCCTCCCCATCGGCGCGAGGCGGCAATGGTATTTCAGAGCTACGCGTTGTGGCCGCATCTCACCGTTGCGCAAAACATTGCCTTCGGCCTTGAGGAAAGAAAGCTGCCGAAAAAGGAAATTGCCGCGCGTGTTGAGGCAGCCCTGTCATCCGTGAAACTAGAGGGCTTTGGCACTCGATCGATTGACCAAATGTCCGGCGGTCAACAGCAACGCGTTTCACTGGCGCGCGCTTTGGTGATACGGCCCAAGTGCCTTCTTCTCGATGAGCCGCTGTCCAATCTCGACGCCCAGCTTCGGATCGAGATGCGACGCGAGATTCGCCGCATCGTGAAGGATCATGGACTCACGGCCATTTATGTGACGCATGATCAGGAGGAAGCCCTTGCGATGGCCGACCGCATAGCAGTGCTTCACATGGGACGCGTGGCGCAAGTGGGAACGCCTGAGGAAATTTATCGCAATCCGAGAAGCACTCATGTCGCGAGCTTCATTGGCGAAGCAAATTTCATCGATGCGGAAGTGACTGAAATTGATGACACGCAGATCCATGCTCTTAGCGATGCTGGAAGCTTCATCGGACGCACGACCGATCCGAACTGGAGACCGACGATCGGCAAAAAAGTTAGGCTTTTGATCCGCCCCGAAGCATGGCGACTCAATGAACATTCCAGTCACAACGCACTCACGGGTCGCATCATCGAACGAAGCTATCTGGGTCAGCGCGTCCAATACTGGGTCGACACTCCGCTCGGTCATCAACAAGTGGTCGAGATGAACCCGCATCATATTCACGAATCTAGTAATGATACGACTATGCTTTCCGCGCGAATCGATGATGTCATGGTTTTGAAAGCATGAAACGCAGAACCTTGATCATTCTTGCCTTGCTCGCAGCGATAGTCGCGCTGCCGATGATCCTGCGCCGCGCCACTGAGACGAAAAGTGCATCTCACGCTGATGATCACTTGGTGATTCTGACTCCTCACAACGAATCGATACGTCAGGAATTTGGAGAGGCTTTTGCCGCATGGTGGAAAAATACGACCGGGCGCACGATTCATGTCGATTGGCGATCGCCTGGAGGAACCTCGGAGATTCGCATGGTGCTTGATGCCGCATACAAGGCTGCTGCGGAGACTCGGCGCGATGGCATCGGCATCGATGTGCTGTTTGGTGGCGGCGAGCCTGATTTTGGGGGTCAGGCCAAAAAAGGTCGTCTCATGCCCTTGCAGGTTTTTTCATCACATCCCGAACTTTTTGCCGAAGGCGGACCCATTCCTGAAATGTTCCGAGGCGAAAGGTTTTATGCTGCAGACCACAGCTGGGTTGGCATCTGCCTGTCGCAGTTCGGCATTTGCTACAATCCGCAGTACCTCGATCGGCTTCATCTCCCCTCACCCGAATCATGGCGCGATCTCGGTCATCCCGCCTACGCCGGCACACTCGCCCTCGCCGATCCCACCAAGAGTGGATCCGTCGCGAGGACATTCGAGTTGTTGGTGCAAAGCGAAATGCTCCAAGCACTGGAGGCCGATCCGCAAAACCGTGAGGCAGCTCTAACGCTTGGATGGACACGAGGTTTGCAGTTGATTCAACGCATGGCGGCAAACGCGCGTTACTTCACCGATAGCGCCTCAAAGATCCCACAAGATGTCGGACAGGGAAATGCGGCGGCAGGCATGTGCATCGATTTTTACGGGCGCTTATTTGAAAACGACCTAAGCAGCGCCGATGGCAGACCTCGCATCGTGTGGATCGCGCCGGAAGCAGGTACGACATTGAGCGCGGATCCGATCGCGGTACTCAAAGGAGCGCCCAATGCCGAAATTGCCCAACGATTTGTCGAGTTCTGCCTCACCCGCGAGACTCAGCAACTTTGGCTCGCGAAACCTCGCAGCGCACACGGACCCAAACTGCGCGCCCTTCATCGCACTCCCATCCGCCGCGATGCTTACACACCTGAAATTCTGGCTCATTCGACGATGCCCGGCATTCACCCATACGAGGATCCGGGCAACTTCACCTATCAACGCGAGCTCACAGGCGCCGCATTCAACACGCTGCGACAACTTGTGAAGGTGATGTGCATCGATTCCCACGAAGAGATGAAATCCGCATGGCAGACGATGATCGATGCCAATATGCCGGATGATGCGATGGCGGCTTTTTTCGATGTCTCCATCATCTCCCCCATTGTTGCCACCCAAGGCGATCCGACTTTTGACGGATCCGACCCACTGAAAACCGCCGCCAATGCCGAACGCATCGGCGAATGGTTTCGAGCGAACTACCGAAAAGCCGAGGCCTTGGCCAAAGCCAAATCAACGATCGGACACTAAGACGATGCTTTCATGAAACGCGCACCCGCCACCTGCATCAGTCTCATGGTCATTGCGCTGTGGTCAGTTTTTTTCATTTATCCGGCGGGCATGATCATTAAGCAGGCCTTTATCGGCGATGATGCTTTTACGCTCGAATTTTTGTCGGCCGTTTTGAGCAATCCCATTTACCGCGAGGGACTTTGGAACTCGTTTGCACTTGGGACGAGCTCAACTCTCTTGGCGATCGCGATTGCGTTTCCATTGGCGCTGATCGGTCATCGGTATGCCTTTGCGGGCAAGAACGCGCTTTCCGTCTTGCTCCTTGCACCAATGATCCTCCCCCCTTTCGTGGGTGCTGTGGGAGTGAAACAAATGCTTGGCGTCAATGGCGCACTCAATGCGGGATTGATCAAGCTCGGACTTATCGATCCTGCGATGCCATTGGATTGGCTCGCGGAAGGTCGTTTTATAGGCATGGCGATGATGATCGCCCTCAACCTTTATCCGATCCTTTACATCAACATCGCGGCCGCACTCTCAAATCTCGATCCCCTGATGGAACAGGCCGCCGAAAACCTTGGCGCACCGCCGTGGAAAAGATTTTTCCGCATCACCCTGCCACTGGCCATGCCCGGGGTATTTGCCGGCGCTTCGATTGTTTTCATCTGGGCCTTCACCGAACTCGGCGTGCCGTTGGTTTTTGATTACTCGCGCACCGCATCCGTGCAGATCTACGACGGCATCAAGGGACTCGACAATAACCCGATTCCCTACGCGCTCACGACCGTGCTTTTGGTGATTGCTGCGACCGTATTTGCGATCTCCAAATTTTTAATCGGTCGATCCTCTTTTGGCAACGCGAGCCGACCCAAAAACAGTCACAGCACCAAATTGCTTCGAGGATGGAAGGCGGTATGCTGCGCGCTCTGCTTTGTTTTTGTCATCTCTCTCGCAACGCTACCTCACCTCGGGGTGATCCTTCTATCGTTTTCTGCCCGCTGGTATGGCACGGTGATTCCTGACGAGTTTACTGTCAGTCATTACCTTGAGGCACTGGGCAACGGGTTGGTCGTGCCATCGATTCAAAACAGCTTGCTCTACGCTTCCTTCGCGACCCTGCTCGCTGTGATCATCGGCGCTAGCGTCGCATGGGTGGTGGTGCGGTCGGATCTCAAGTCACGCAACCTGCTTGATGCAATCGTCATGCTTCCCCTTGCGGTGCCGGGCCTTGTCATGGCCTTTGGCTATCTGGCTCTTTCTCAGGATGGAAAACCCTTTCATTTTCTCATCGGCGCCAATGGCAGTCCTTTCATGCTGCTGGTCATTGCCTATGCCATTCGTCGCTTGCCCTACATCGTCAGGTCCGCCGTGGCAGGTTTGCAGCAAAGCAACCCAATGCTGGAGGAAGCCGCACGATCACTCGGCGCCACCAGTTTGCGCACGCTGCGCCGCATCTCGCTTCCGCTCATCGGCGCCAATCTTGCCGCCGGCGCGATCCTTGCCTTCGCCTTTGCCATGCTTGAGGTCAGCGACAGCCTGATACTCGCCCAGCAGACCGAGCATTATCCAATCACCAAGGCGATATTCACTCTTCTGAGCACGCTAGGAAACGGCACCGAACTCGCCGCCTCACTCGGCGTTTGGTCGATGGTCTTTCTCACAGTAGCCATCATGGGAGCAGCCATTCTCGCAGGCAAACGGGGTGGATTGTTCAAGATGTGAAGATCATTTTCAAGGTGCAAGCAACATGCTTTTTAATGACTTTTAAGAACATGGAGCGGGATACTCCATGGACTGCCTGGAGCAAGATGCTCCAGCCACAATGAAAAGATGGCTTATTCGATTGCTTCATGTAAAAATCCAAAATCCTTCCCCCCATTTGCGCCCCATACCCGCAGGGACTCCCATGAATCCACATTGCCATCAGGAACCTTTGACGGTATGTTCATGACATGAATAAAAAAACCAAGGCTGCAGACGCTTTTGCGAATGATCCTTTAGCTCAAGCCATTTTGAAAGAAGGTCTTCTTATACAGGACCGCTTTTCAGCTGAGCCAGTTTATGCGAGAACAGGTAAAGGTTATTTAAAAAGTGTCGGTGTCGAGGAACTGGCTAAAATCAAGAAAACTGCGAAAACGCCTAAGCCATGATTGCCAAAAAATGGCTTTCTCATGTTCCATGGGAACTCGTCGTTTGGCAAAATGAGCAACTTTGCAATTTCAAGAAGGCCCATCACGGGCCTACTACTGACGGCCATGATCCGTGTAGAGACCTCTGGGTCGAATGCCATCAGAATGTGATGCGTCTAGATGAAATGGTCGAGCTTTGCCGAAAATGCCATCGTCTAGCACCTTTTACGAACTACAACGGAAATACATTCGCCGCAATCGCTCGCTCCCTAATTGATGAATTGAGACTTCCGTCTCAAAGCGCAGCCATCATCCGCAGTCTCGCGGGTCACATCGTCGCCGGAGTTGCCAGTGAAGAGGAAATCGACGCGTTTCGGAAATTCTGTAATGCGCTTGAATAAGCGACTTCTGCATCTTCTTTCACTTCGATGTTCAACGTTGAATGTTCGACGTTCAATGTTCGTTACTCCTCTCTCTCCCTTTCCATGCATGCCATAAAAACAAGGCCGCAAATACAAACATGAAGAGCGAGAAAAACTGACCGCGCGTGAAACTGCCGACGAGCTCGGCATCGGGCTCGCGGAATTGCTCACCGAAAATTCGGAAGCC
>JBEEOX010000129.1:0-5462 GCA_041191425.1 Verrucomicrobiota bacterium
AGCTCGGTCGCATCATGAGCGGTCTCGGCGAGGATGTGACCATCGATACCATTGGTGACAAAATCAACGAGCTCAACGAAAACATCAAAACTCATCAGGCCAAACTCCAAGAGTTTGAAACTCTCACGACCGCAGCCGAAAAACTTCTCGCTACCAACCGCGCGGAGCTTGATCGCCAAATCAAACGCGATGTTGAGAGAAATTCACGGTTGAACCGTGACGCCAAGGAGTCGGTGGTTAGCGCCGTGAATCAGGATTGGGGATTCCTTGTGATCGCCGCCGGATCAAACTCTGGCTTCACCCCCCAAACCCCTCTCATTGTCGAGCGCGATGGCAAGGCACTCGGACGCGTACGCCCCTCTTCGATCGAACCTACCCAAACGATTGCCGAAATCGACCTCGACACGCTCGCCACAGGCGTACGCTTGCAACCCGGCGACCGTGTGATCACGGCCAAGCCTGCGTCAAACTGATTGTCATCAAAGGTCACTGACTGATCATTCCACTTTGCTCCGCCATGAAACTTTTTGAGCTCAGCATTGCAACCGCACTTCTGGCCCTCTGTTCCTGTGCCGAGACCCCAGAAAAAAAACCAGTCGGCCCTACTTCTGAAACGAGTAAAATCCCTTGGAACACTCAAGTCCCTGGACAAGGCATGGGGCAGTTCGGCATGATGCCGCAGAACCAACATCGTCGCTAAGCGAATAGCTTTAGTCACGATGATAAGGTGACCCGCTTCGCAGGGTTTCGACCCGATACAACTGCTCAAGCAGCACCACCAAGGCCAACTCGTGCTGCATCGTAAGCGGTGATAAAGAAAGCACCATTTCGCACGATTCGCGCAACTCCACGCGATGCCCGTCGGATCCGCCGATCAAAAACGACAGCAACTTGATGTCCCCGCGCAGTGCCAGGGCGTCAAGTCTTTCAGCAAAGGCCCTCGTGCTGAGCATCTCACCCCGCTCATCAAGAGCGATGCGAAAAGAGCCTCGAGAGCGCTCCAACAATCGCGCCGAAACCTCCTCACGGGTGCCTGATTTCACCACCTCCATGCCATAGGCTCCATAACGGCCCAGGCGTTTGAGGTATTCATCCACCCCAAGTTTGGCATATGCGAGTGCCGGACGCCCGGTTGCGATGATTTGAATTTTCATCAGAGTCAACGAAGCTTGCCCGATCGCATCTGAGTCGCCAACCTCAATCATTCATGAAACACCTTAGCATCATTGCATTCGTTGTCTTGAACTCATGCTCACCATCGATCGGACCTGTCGTTCCGGAAACTCAGGTCGAGCGAAAAATGATCGGACTGCTCCAGAAATTCGATCGATGGGATGACGACGGCAACGGCCAACTCGATCGCAATGAGCTCACTGAGGGTCTCCGCGGAAGCGGTCACTCCTCTGACGCAGTGATAGAATTTTACGATATCAACCGCAACGGAAACATCTCTCTCAAGGAAGCGCAAATAGCCTATGGTCGCGCGCCAGAGGCCGATTCACGAGTCAAGTCCCGAGCCAAAGGAAACCCATGAGCAGCAGCTACGAATCGGCGAAGTTACTCAATGAGTACCTGCTCTTTCATTACGCCTCGGACGATGAAATACTGCCACCCAGTACTTCTTGGCCAGAAGCGATGCGCGATGCGCTTGGATTCACTCGCCGCACGGTTTCGCATTTTTCAAAAGAGATTGTTGCTAGCGGCCTCGATATCGGTTGCGCGGTTGGCGGATCGACCATCGAAATGTCAAGATCCTGCCAAAAAGTCACCGGCATAGATTTTTCCCAATCGTTCATCAACGCTGCGGAGCAACTTCGACGCGGAGAAGCTATTACCTACCATCGCCTCGAAGAAGCAGGAATCACCACCAAGCTCTTTGCCAAAGCTCCATCTGACATCGACTCTGAACGAACTCGCTTCCAACACGGCGATGCGATGAACCTCCCATCATCCCTTGGCAGCTTCGATCGTGTGCACGCGGCCAACCTCATTTGCCGACTGCCCGAGCCAATGCGGTTTCTCGATCGTCTTCCCTCATTGATCAACCACGGCGGAGAACTCGTACTCGCCACTCCTTGCACCTGGCTTTCGGAATTTACCCCGCCGCAAAATTGGCCAACCGCATCCACCTTCGATTGGTTGTGCGAAACCCTGAGCCCAGACTTTGACCTCCAGCATCAATGCGAAGAACCTTTCCTCATTCGCGAAACTGCTCGCAAGTTCCAATGGTCGCGCGCACTCGTCACTGTTTGGCGTAGGAAGTAAAAACCGCTCAAACTCAAGGCGCCAACAAAACCTTGCCACTGCGATCCGTATCCTTGAGACGCATCAAAGCCGCTGCCCAATCCTCGAGAGGATAGACCGAATCGACTTTTTGTACCAAGCGGTTGGTACAAACAAGTTCAGCAAGTTTTTGATAGGTCGACTCAACTTCCTCGCTTGAAGCCTGCTCCAACCATTTCGTGAGCCAGAAACCGCGCAATCGCAGATCTCGAAATATCAGCAAGCCGTTCGGCAATGTCAGTGGCTTGCGCGACATCGCTCCATAGGTGATGTGCGTGCCACCCTCCTCGAGCATTTTCATCAATCTCAACGCGCTCTCACCGCCTACCGCATTGAATGCCACTCGCGCATTGGCACCACCAAGATGTGCCAATGCTTCTGCCAGCGATGAGTCATCATCAGTCAAAACCACATCCCCCCCCAAGCCTCTCAATTCGTCCGCCAATTCGGCCCGCCGTACCAAGGAAACCGTTCGCACACCCAACTCACGTGCCAGTTGAATCACGCATCGCCCGACGGCCGAATTTCCCGCGTTTTGAACCACCCAATCACCGGGCTTCAACGCCACAAAATCATGCAATAAGCTCCAAGCCGTGGCCGGATTCACTTTCAGCATCGCTGCCTGAAGCATGTCGATACTGTCGGGTAACGCGAATAAGATATCATCGGGCACCATCGCATGACTCGCCCATGTCGAGGCTCGCCGCAAAAACATCACGCGCTGACCCACTTTGAAACGCCCCGATCCGCCCGACAGGACGACGCCGCAACCCTCAATGCCAGGGACGGCAGGCAACTCGGCTTTCACGCCATAAGTACCCTCAATCAGATTAAGATCCGCAGGATTGATCGGCGCCGCTTCGATGCGCACCAGCACCTCTCCAAGCGCAGGTTTTTTTGGCTCTAAGACCTCGATGCCTAGGACTTCTTCCGCTTTTCCGCATTTGGAAAAAACCAGTCGCTTTGACTGCGAAATTTTTTCGTCGTGTTTCAGATCTGCCATGATGAGTCATCAAAAATTTCAAGCTGCCCCCAACAAATCATCCAAGGCACTTTTAAAATCTGCGCAGCGAAAATGAAATCCAAGTGATTCCAAAGCCGCAGGGCGCACCCTTTGACTCGCGAGTAAAACGCCAGCAAAACCACCCAAGGCCAACTTCAATGCGAATGCCGGGACAGGCAACACCGCTGGCCGCCGCAGGTGCCTTGCAAACTTTCTTGTGAAGTCCGCGTTGCGCTCAGCCAAAGGAGCAACGGCATTGACCGCGCCCCGCATTTGCTCGTTGACCACCGCCTCGACAATTGCACGGCGCAAGTCATCCACGTGGATCCAAGGCATCCATTGAAGACCATGACCCAGTTTACCGCCTAGGCCGGTCTTCATCACGCGCACCAATTTTTCGAATGCCGATCCTCCCCGACCAAGCACCACGCCAATGCGCAAACAAACCACTCGCACCCCGAAGGACTCGGCCTCCATCGCGGCATCCTCCCACTCACGACAAAGGTCAGCCAAATATCCGCTTCCCAAGTCCGATTGCTCGTTGAGCTCCTCATCACCCCGATCGCCATAAATTCCAACCGCCGAAGCATTCACCAAGACCTTGGGCCGTTGATCCGCAGGCAAATTTCGAATAAGATCCACGACTTTGCGCGTCACTCCGATGCGGCTTTCATAAAATTTTTTCCGATTCGCCGACGACCATCGGCGGTCAATCGATTCACCCGCCAAATTGACCACCGCGTGGCACCCAGCAAGATCCATCTTTGCCACCGATTGCCAGTCCTCTACCCCCACCACATCTCCCCCGCCCGATCGACTCACACCCAGCACGCGAAAGCCCTTCTCATGCAGCAACTTTGGCAAACCGCGGCCGACAAATCCACTCACGCCAATCACCGCCACAGACGATCCATCTGACATGAAAAAACCATGACCGAAATCCTGCCACGGTAAACCGCAAACTCCACCCTAGGCCGCTTTCCACTTTACTTCACCCGCGTGGCGAATTGTGATCTTCCCAATGTTGAAATTCGGCGCATGGCTGGCATTCCCGCTTCTGCTGATTCCTGCGCCTGGTCAGGAAACCACCGAGCCCGGTCTGCTGCCCGACCTGATGCTGCCCAGCACGGTCGATACAATCTCGCCCGTGCCCTACCCCGAGATTTCGCCTCTCGCCAACACCGGCGGACCCGTCCCCAAGGAACTCGACATCGAAAATCTCGGCGGCACGATCAGCGGCAATGTCCGCGAGCAAATCATCCTTGGCGGGCCCGTAAAAATCAACGGCGACAACGGCCTCGAGGTCTTTGCCGACAATGCCGTGATCGACCTCGTCGCCAAATCGGTCACCCTCACGGGAAATGTCGCGGTCTACGAGGCCGATAGCCTTCGTCGCGGCCATCGGGCTGTTTATTTCTACGAAAGAAAATTTCTCGATTCATCCGACATGCGTGCGTCGATGGATCCGGTCATCCTCGAGGCAGGCAAATTCACGCTCGAGGAAATCAACGGCGAAAAAGTCTATATCGGCACCGATGGGGGCATGACGACGCATGACGACGAACAGCCAAACTACTGGCTTCGCGCGAAAAAGACTCGCGTCTACCCCGACAAAAAAATCGTCTTCAACAACCTCAAGGTCTACGCCGGCGATGTACCGGTTTTCTGGCTGCCTTATTTGAGTCAACCCCTCCATGAGGAACTCGGATACCATTTCCTGCCCGGCACGCGCTCGAACTGGGGACCCTTCCTACTCAACTCGTACGGCATCATGCTCGGTGGCAACACCGACCCGGTCACCGGCAAATCCGATGACGGCTGGCTGCTCTCCCGCTGGCGCTTCGACCTCTACAGCAAGCGCGGCATCGGCACGGGTGTCGACCTCATCGACAAAAAACCCGATGCGCGAGGCGACATTGCCAACCTCAGCCTGTATTTTCTCAATGACATCGCACCCGAAACCACGCGCAACGGTTTTCCGCGCGATCCCATCGATCCGGAGCGATTTCGCGTTGAGTTGAAACATCGAAAATTTTTCGGCAGCGGCACCGATACAAAATGGCGGGCCGACTCACAATTCAGCTGGCTCAGCGATCAGTACTTCCTCGGCGACTTCAGCCGCGATGCTTATTCGACCAATCCTTACCCAGACAACACCTTCGGCATCTTCCGTCAG
>JBEEOX010000130.1:0-5436 GCA_041191425.1 Verrucomicrobiota bacterium
ATGGCGGCGCTCACTCGGATGCACCGATCGACTTCCAAGAATTCATGATCATGCCGGTGGGCGCTCCTACGCTGCGTGAGGCCCTGCGCTATGGCGCGGAGGTTTTCCACTCGCTCAAAAAAGTTCTCCACGATCGCGGTCTCTCCACCGCGGTGGGCGACGAAGGTGGTTTTGCACCAAACCTCAAGAGTGCTGACGATGCGCTGAGCGTGATTTGCCAAGCGATCGAAAAGGCTGGCTACAAGGTAGGCGACGACATCGCCATCGCGCTCGATGTGGCGAGCTCCGAATTCTTCGACAAGAAGAAGAAAGCCTATGTCTTCAAGAAGTCCGACAAGTCGGTGAAGAGCGCCGAGGAACTTGTCGCTTATTACGCCAAGCTGCAGAAGAAGTATCCGATCATTTCGATCGAAGACGGCTGCGCTGAAAACGACTGGGCTGGATGGAAGGTGATCACCGACAAGCTCGGCAAGACCACCCAACTCGTCGGCGACGACCTCTTCGTCACCAACACCGAGTTCCTCGCCAAGGGTATCAGCCAAGGCGTCGCCAACTCGATCCTGGTCAAGGTCAACCAAATCGGCACCCTCACCGAGACCTTTGACGCCGTCGAAATGGCCAAAGAAAATGCCTACACCGCCGTGCTCAGCCACCGTTCCGGTGAGACCGAGGACAGCACGATCGCTGACATCGCTGTCGCGACCAACTGCGGTCAGATCAAGACTGGCTCGATGAGCCGCTCGGACAGGATCGCGAAGTACAATCAGCTCCTCCGCATCGAGGAGGAATTGGGCGACGACGCTCTCTTCGGCGTGAGCAAGCTCAAGGTTCTCAAGTGATCGGCTGATTGCCAGGACCATTCAAGAATCGGCGAATCCGGCAACGGGTTCGCCGATTTTTTTGAACCGAAAGCGCGGTAAGCAGGGCGAAAGCGATATGGTCTTGCCTCCCTGTCTCAGGCATTGCTAGCTTTCGCCTACTTGCCAAAGTTCAGGCAATTTCAATGATTTTTCTGATCAGATAAAAACTTAGCCCCTCAAAAACACCATGTTAGGCCTCAACCGATTGAGCATTCAAACGAAGATGATTTTGCTGCTGCTGGCAGTGAGTTTGTCATCAATTGCCGTGGTCGCATTGAACAGTTTCAATTCTGGCAGGGCGGCACTCATTCGCGCGGCGGAAGATCATCTCATGGGTGTGCAGGTGGCCAAGACTACAACTCTCAAAGCGATGCTTGATTCGTTGCGGGATCAGGTCATCTCCATCTCGGACAGTCATATTACCGTTGATGGCATGAAAGAGTTCAGTGCGGCGTACAAGAGTCTCAACGCCGCATCTCTGACTGCTGAACAGAAGGAAAAACTCGAAGGCTTTTACGAAAATGATTTCCTTCCGAAACTTGCGGAGCAGATCGATGGCGAACCTGTACTTGACCAATACCTACCTCTGAAGCCGGCTGAGCAGTACCTTCAATACCATTACATTTCGAACAACCCTCATCCTTACGGCAAGAAGCAGGAGTTGTCTGAATCCGAATTCGATCAATCTGCCTACGCCAAGGCGCACAAGACCTACCACAAGTCCTTTGAGCGTGTGGTGGAGATCTTTGGATTCGAGGATGTGATGCTAATCGATGCTGAAAGCATGGACATCGTGTACAGTTATCAAAAGACAAGCGAGTTTGCGACCAACCTGGAGACAGGGCCTTATGCCAACACGTTGATGGCGTCTAAGGTGCGAACCATTCGCGGAAATAACGACCGCGATGATTTCAAAATCGCCGATTTTGAGTCCTATCGCCCAAGCTTAGGTAAACCGATGGGATTTGCAGTGAGTCCGATTTTTGATGGTCCTCAAATGATAGGCTTGCTGGCCCTGCAATTTCCCATCGAAAACTTCAACACCGTCCTGACCGGTAATTACAACTGGGCCAAGGAAGGAATGGGTCAGACAGGAGAAACCTATCTCGTAGGTCCCGACAAGACGATGCGCAGTCAGTCGCGCTTCATGCATTCGAATCCCAAAGGTTTTGTCAATCTGCTCAGGCAGAGCAGTGTTCCTACCTCTGCTGTCGAGAGAATCGAAAGGCAGGGTGATGTGATTTGCGCGATGCCAGTTGATTCGGAAAGTGTTGAGGCTGCCTTTCACGGACAAAAAGGCATCATGGTGGTGAATGATTATCGGGGTGAGGAAACCTTGAGTGCTTATGGCCCGCTAGAGTTGGATTCGTTGCGATGGGCGGTGATCACCGAAAAGGACCTGGCTGAAGTCGAGGCTCCGATTCATCAACTGGGCCGCACGGTGCTCATTGTGGCCAGTGGCATGGCATTTTCGGTCACGCTCCTTGCGTTGATGTTTTCGCATTTGCTCACACGTCCTTTGCGCGCTCTTACTGAGGGTGCACATCGACTGGGTCGAGGCGAAACCGATGTTCAGGTCAGAGTGAAGTCGCGTGACGAATTCGGGGAACTCGGCAGGGTGTTCAACCAGATGTCGGAAAATATCAAACTCCAGACTGAGCGGTTGGAAGGACAAGTGCGCGAAAACCAGGAGCTATTGCACAGTATTTTGCCGGCATCGGCTGTAGCTCAGCGACAAGAGGGTGATGAGAAAGCCAATCGCGAATTTGCCGATGTGTCGGTACTCTTTGCTGAGATTGTTGGCATGGAAGAGCTGGGATCAAAACTCGGGGAAGCAGGGGCACTTTCCGTGTTAGGTGATCTTATCGAGGCTTTTGATGAAGCGGCGGAGGAATCCGGAATCGAAAAGGTCAAGACGATCGGCGGATCCTACCTTGCTGTCTGCGGGCTATCGGTCACGAGACCCGACCACGCACGACGCATCATCCAATTTGCCCAACAAATGGAGCGCATCATCAGAGTCTTTAATCGTGAGGAGAAAGCCCATCTCGCCATTTCGATTGGCATCAACTGTGGTCCTGTGGTGGGTGGCGTCGTGGGTCGTCGCAAGTTTCTCTATGACCTTTGGGGGGACACAGTCACGATCGCCAAAAAACTCTCTGTCGGTAATAGCACAGCGATTCGCGTCACCTCTCAGATTCGCGAACGCATTGGCGATCAATTCAATTTCGGAGGTTCGCACAAAATTGAAACCGATGGCAAACCAGCCATCGAGGCATGGGAAGTCGTCGCTTGAAATGGCGCTGATCTAAAAGAGACACCGATTCATGAACACGCTTCTCCAACAAACGATTTCCAACTTCTGGCCTGCCATTATTTTGGCATTAGGATTTCCGTTGGTTCTATTGGTTTTGAATGAAAGCATTGCCGCTTGCAATCGATCCGGGCTGGTGCTGGCGCGCACGCTTCGTTCGATCCGTAATCTTGTAGCTCCGGCGCTCGCTTTGCTGATCTTTGTGCGCCACATTCTTGAGTTGCCGCAGTCGAACACGATTGTGCGAGTGATCGAGACCGGCTTCTGGGTGCTCTTGCTCTATGCCTTGCTTGGAGTCGTCAACGATCTCGTATTCGGCGCCGCGCGCAGCGACACATGGCGCGAAAAAGTCCCCAAACTTTTCCGTGACCTCGTGCGGGCGCTCCTTGTTGCTTTGGGAGCGATGGTGATTTATTCGCAGGTCTGGGGCCGCGAAGTCGAAGGCGCGCTTGCGGCTCTCGGTGTCGGATCCATCGTGATTGGTCTCGCACTGCAAGAACCACTCGGCAACATCGTTTCGGGGCTCATGCTGCTTTTTGAGCGTCCGCTCAATGTGGGTGATTGGGTGATTGCCGAAGGAGTCACCGGTCGCGTCATCGAAATCAACTGGCGCTCGGTCCACATCGAAACTCCAACGCGCGAGCTGCAGATCATTCCCAATGTGTCGCTCTACAAAGGGCCATTCACCAACCTTTCACGGCCGACCACCGCACGCACCGAGCGCATTGAAATCGGCTTTAGTTATGATGATCCGCCAAATCGTGTGAAGAGTCTCATGATGGAAATTCTTACGACCACCGAGGGCGTGATCCAACAACCGCCACCATCGGTGCGAACCTTCAATTACGCTGATTTCTCCATCATCTATCGATTATCTTTCACCGTCGACAGCATGGAGGACCTTCCGGTGATTCGCGACAGCATCATGACGCGCATTTGGTATGTGGTGAGACGTGAGGGGCTTACCATTCCGTTTCCGATCGCTTTTGAATATGGCCCAGGCGAGAGTCCATCACCATCGCCGCCGAGTCCTAATCAGCTGCTCGGCCGTTACCCACGTTTCAAGAAAGCACTCAAAAATGATGAGTCAGAGCCTTCGGTTGCCGTTTATGCCGCAGGAGAAACCGTGCAGGACGCGCACATCAAATTCAAAGGTTTTGCGCTCATCCTCGAGGGACGGGCGAGCCTGCATTCGGTGGACTCCAACGGTGCACAGATCCAAATCGGAGAAATTGGTCCTGGCGAATGCTTCGGCGACCAACTCACTGCTGGGGCCTCGGTCAACGACATCCGCATCACGGCGCTGGAAGACCTCAAGATCATGATTTTCGAAAACGAAGTCATCGGTGATCTGTTGAATCAGTCGCCCAGTCTGGCAGACGAAATTGGCGACGCGATAGAGCTCAGACGCCAAGCCGTACAGTCGGCAAAAAAGGTGAGGTCCTAGTTCAACATTGTTTGCAATGGATAGGGAATTGGAGTCGTTCATCCGCTATCTCGCGACTGAGCGTGGACTGTCTGATGCTTATCAACTCTCCGTGCGTCAATCGCTTGACGCACTGTCGTCTTGGTTGATCCAAAATTCGATCACGCTGCCGAATGTGGGCACGGAAGAATTGGCGACGTTTTTGCATCAACGAAAACAATCCGGCCTTAATGCCGCCTCCTTGCGCATCAGCACGGTGCATTTGAAAATTTTTTTCCGTTGGCTGGCGATGCGCGAAAAGCTGCCGATGGATCCGGCCGAGCCGCTCTTGGCGCCGCGCCCCGAGCAAACTCTGCCAGAAACGCTGCACGCGCAGGAGATCCAAAAACTTCTCGATTCGATTGATGCAGCAATTCCGCTCGGGCGTCGCGATATGGCCATTCTCGAGTTGTTTTACTCGTCCGGCTTGCGCCTTTCCGAGTTGTGCCAACTGCGGTTGGAGATGCTGGATGAAAAGGAGGGTTTTATACGCGTGACGGGAAAAGGCAACAAAACGCGGGTGGTTAGAGTCGGTTCAAAAGCCCTTGCCGCGATTGCGGATTATCTAGCCAATGAAAGGCCATCGCTGGTGAGTAAAAAAACCTCGTCGCATGTTTTCATTAGCGTGCGTGGCACCGCACTTTCGCCCGATCGTGTTCGCCAGATCGTCAAGCAGCGCGCCACGCGTGCCGGCATCGAGCAGAACATGTATCCTCATTTGCTCCGACATTCATTTGCCACCCACTTGCTTGAGGGCGGGGCAGATCTTCGGGTGATTCAGGAGCTTCTCGGTCACA
>JBEEOX010000131.1:0-5385 GCA_041191425.1 Verrucomicrobiota bacterium
GAGGAGTTCAGGAGCGTGACTCTGATGGATATTTCGACAGACCTTTTCCAAAGGATAAGGCTCGCCGATTTTTGGTTCGGCAAGGCCTGCGAGTTCGAGTGCCTCGTGTCGGTTGGGGGTGATGAGGCTGGCACCGTGAAAGCTCAGATTGCTTGAGGGCTTGGGATCGATGGCAATTATTTTGCCGTGTTTTTTGGCGTGATCGATGATGGCGTTGAGTGTGTTTTGTGAAACCACTCCTTTGGCGTAATCCGATACAATGACCGCGTCGGAGCTTTCGATGGCGCTCAGTAATTCGGGAGTGGGATCGAGCGAGTAAAGGGAGGCGGCCGCTTCGTGGTCGATGCGGCAGAGTTGCTGGTTGCGCACGATGACGCGGGTTTTGACGATGGTGGGGCCAAGTGGAGCTCTCAGGCAGAGAGAGGTGTCGACATCGGCAGCGCGGAGCAAACCAAGCAACTTCTCGCCAGACGTGTCTTTGCCGAGAGTTCCTGCCACTCGCGCAGCAACACCGAGCGAGGCGAGGTTGAGAGCAACATTTGCGGCACCGCCGGCGGTATGTGATTCGCGTGCGACATTTACGACTGGAACGGGAGCTTCAGGGGAAATGCGATGAACATCGCCCCAGATGTAATGATCGAGCATCAGATCGCCGATGACGAGGATCTTGAGTTGCCGAATGCCCTCCAGGATGCTGGCGTTTGTCATGATGGATTAAAGTATGGATTTCCAGTCCGTGGCATCAATCACCTCCAGCCACTGGTGGAGTACTAGCGTGTGGATTTCCTGAATGCGCGATGTGCTCTGAGACGGCACGATGATCTCATGATCGCAGATGCCGCGGGCCTTGCCGCCGTCTTTTCCGGCCAAAAGAATGGTGGTGATGCCGAGGTTTTTCGCTGCGGCAAAAGCTGCAAGCACATTGGCGCTGTTGCCGCTCGTGGTGAAGCCGACGAACACATCATCTGCTTTGCCAAGAGCTTCGATGCCGCGAGAAAATACCTTTTCGTAACCGTAATCATTGCAGATGCAAGTGATCGCGGTGGGATCGGCGTTAAGGCAGATGGCCGGTAAAGCGCGGCGATCCCTACTATAACGGCCAATAAGCTCTTCGGCGAGATGCATCGCATCCGCCGCACTGCCGCCATTGCCGCAGGTGAGAAGTTTGCCGCCGTTTTTCAACGATTGCAAAATAGCCTGGCCAGCGGATTCCACCTGCGGTGCGAGTGATTCCGATGCTTGAAGTGCCGCGCGAAGTTCCGCGATGGATTCGTGAAAAGATGGAATGGCCATGATGGTGGAAATGATTGTCAGTCGGCGAGCCTGCGGTTGGATACGAGATAGTGGCTCACATAATCTCGAACAGCGGCATTCAAAGTAAATTGCGGCCCCGTCCAGCCGCAGGATTTGAGGCGCGAAGTATCGGCGAGAGTACGGTACTGATATTTGCCGCGAAGCGCTTCGGGCATGTCGATGAATTGGATCGAAACCGGCAAGTCGAGCGCGTGAAAGATGGGCGTCACAAGCTCGATCCATGTCGAGGCAATGCCAGAGCCGATATTAAAAATGCCTGCTGCATGGGGTTCGGTGGCGAGGTGAATGGTGGCATTTACTGCGTCCTTCACATACAGAAAGTCCCGCTGCTGTTCGCCATCGCGAAAGTCCGGATGGTGACTCTTGAAAAGTTCGACCGAGCCTGTGTTCCGAATTTGGTTATAGGCCTTGTGAACGACGCTGCGCATGTCGCCTTTGTGGTCCTCGTTTGGCCCGAAGATGTTGAAGTACTTGAGGCCCACAATACGGTCGAGCCAGTCATGGCGTTTGGCGTGAAGGTCGAAGAGGTGTTTCGAGTACCCGTACATGTTGAGCGGTCGATAGCGCTCAAGCTGTTCGTGCCCATCCTCCATGCCTGCGCTGCCATCGCCGTAGGTGGCAGCGGATGAGGCATAAACAAAACGTCGTTTTCCCTCCAACGCCCACTCGGCGAGGCGGCGGGTGTAATGGAAATTATTTTCCATCAGGTAGGACGCATTTTTTTCCGTGGTAGAGGAGCAGGCACCGAGGTGGAAAATCCAGCGAACATCCTTCAGGCTTTTTGATTCAAGGTTGCCAAGCAACTCGGATGCGTCGATGTAATTTTCAAAACGCAAGGGCACAAGGTTGCGCCATTTTTCATCAGCGCCCAAGACATCGGTGATGACGATGCGCTCGAATCCGCGGCGATTCAGCTCCCACACGAGTGCGCTGCCGATGAACCCAGCCGCGCCGGTCACAAGAATGAGGTCATTGGTCTGCATGCAAGGAAATCTGTGAGGTCGCGCGTTGGATCAGCGAGGTGGTGGAGTGACCATCGAAAAAAGAAAGCAAATGGATTTGGGTGCCGACGGCAAGCAGGGCATCGCGCTCGGCCGCATCCAATGTGTCGAGCGTGTAGTCGCCGGCCTTGGTGTAGTGATCAGGTCGGATTGCTGAGATTTCTGCATCCAGTCTTGGTCCGCGAAAAATAAAAGCGGCGTCCACGCAGCGAAGTGAAGCAATGGCATAGGCCCGGTCCTGCTCGGTGTTGATGGGGCGATCCTTGCCTTTGAGTTCACGCACCGACTCATCGCTATTGATTGCCACGATGAGGAGGTCACCGAGTTGGGCCGATTCCTGGAGGTAGGAAATATGCCCGCGATGGAGCAAGTCGAAGCATCCATTGGTCAGCACCACACTGCGGCCTTGTGATGCGGCGGTGGCTCTGAGCGACAAAATGCCGTCAAGATCAAGCACGCGTGTGGCAGGGCTTTCGGACTTCATGGACGATGGAAAAGGTAGTCAATCGCCTCGGAAAGGGAATTGAAAACGGGAAAAATACCCTCGATTCCAAGCTCACGCATTTCCGCGCGAAGATCGTCCAGGCCGGTGCTGACCCCTACACCTCGGATGCCCGCCGCATGGGCGGTAGCAAGGTCGCTACCGCGGTCGCCGATGTAGCAGAGCTCCGTCGGATCGTAGCCAAATTCACTCATGATTTCTTGTGCAAAGGCGGGCGAGGGTTTGCGGTAGCTTGACGTTTCATCAGGACGCTCTGGAGCGATGCAGATGCGATCAAAAGTTGCAGGGCCTGTGCCCAGAAGTTTGATCATGCGCTCATTGCAAGCATGCACGGCCGATATGTTGAAAAGCCCACGGCCGACGCCCGACTGGTTGCTGTGAAGGAAAAGACGGGCACCTTTGTCACGCGCACGCGACAAGGCATCGACAACCCCAGGCAGAAGGCGAACTTTGGCCGGATCGCACAGGTAAGGCACATGCTCGATGAGGGTGCCGTCGCGATCGAGGATGAGAGCGGCTGGAGGTTTCATGCAATTCCGCTGTGCGAATGACGAAGTTGTTACGGCTTTTGGTTTCGATCGTGGATCAGTTTGCACACGGTTTCGAAGACTTGATCCACCGAGATCATTTGCATGCAGACATTGTTGCGGCAGGTAGTCTGGCGGTTGTTGAGCGCGTTGACACAGGGGCTGCAGGCAATGCCGGCCCACAGGGCATGGTTGCGTGGCGAATCCGCACCAAACAGCAGCGGAGTTTCAGGTCCGAACAAAGCGACCACATCGATGGGTGTCATCGTTGCGAAATGTGCAGGACCGCTGTCATTCGTCACCAAGACATCTGCCAAGCCATAGATGATGAGCAATTGTCGCAGCGTTGTCTTGCCAGCGAGAGAGAAGCAGCGTGCAGAACCCACCGCCCGCACGAGTTCGTCGGTTTTCGCCTGCTCTTCGGGCGCTCCCGTGAAGCCGACGCAGAGGTCGTCGAATTCCGTCAGCAAGCGTTTGGCGAGAGCGAGGTAGTTTGCCTCATCCCACCGGCGCAGGGGAAGTAGGTCGCTGGCATTGGCATTCAAAAGAACCAGCCGCTTGTTGCCTGCGGGCATGAGCGACTGGAGCAGTGTCTCCATGACACGAATCTCATCTGCGGCGGGCTTGAAAAATGGTGGTGCCACGCCTGTGGGTGGCACGACGGGAAAGGTCGGAAAATTGGCCGAATCATTTTCCAGAGCCATGACAAGACTGGTGAAGGCGCGGCTGGCATGAAGATGAGCGTTGTTGAGCACCCGATGCGTGAAGAGATCACCCCGATAAGGTCCTTCGCCGAAAAATGCGTGAAATCCTACCCGCGTTGGAGCGCCGCTCAGCCAGGCGAGGACCGATGTCAGTCTCGCGAAAAATTCCATGTCGATGCATGCGTCAATCTTCAGTTGGCGGATCTGCCACAAGCAGCTCAGGCCACTTGTGATCATCTGCCATGGTGAGCGGGTGCGAATGGCCAACACATTTTCCTTCGGCACCAATTCCATCAGGTCGAGAATGAATCGGTTTTCTTCAAACAGCAGGAAATAGACATTTTTTGCTCCCACCTTGGCCACTGCTTGGCGAATCGCCTCATGCGCGAGCACCGTGGATCCTTGCTCGGCGAGTTTGATAAAAAGGATGTTTTGAGGTCCAATTTTACGCTCGCCGCTCTGAAAGACATCAAACAGGCGACGCAGCAGCGTCGATATGAAGCACGCCAATACCCCCAAGGTGCCATCAACCCGTTGGAGGAGTTTTACATTGCTACTGAATCTGGCCAAAATCTTGAGTTTGTTATGGGTTGGCTATGGGTAAGAGGGGGCTTGAGAAAGGGCGAAAGATGAAGGGCTGGCTGAATTTGATGAAAGGCTTGATTGGGTGAGTGACGATGAAACTTTTGAACTGAAATTGGCTGCAATCAAACTGGATCCCCGACTCGTGTTGACAAGGTTTTTTTAGTTTGCCCGCGAGGGATCACATTCACTGATTCTACGCAGTCGAGAGTTCCAAAGTCTTCCCAAAAATTATTGTCAACCGAAGGGAATTCACCCACCTATTTCACACCGTGAAGAAAGCCCCAACCCAAAAGCCCCAAGCCGCTTCAAAATCAGAAACCCCGTCTACAAAGGATCATTTCGGATGGAACCGCGTGGAATGGCTTAGGATTGGCTTGCTCGCGATTTTGGCGGTCTTGCTCTGGTGTCATTTCAGCGGGCGCACCAACATGGCGGCCTGGCATGTACCCTTGGAGTATGGGCAGAAGGGAGTCGATGGTGATGCGATGGGTTTCATGACGCAGATCAAGGGAGCTGAGGAAGGTGAATACACGCTCTTCTCGCCCCGTAATCTCACGCGGCTAGCGGCACCCTACTACGCTTCGTTCAGCGACATGCCATTCACTGAAGGTTGGCAAATTTACTTACCGGGTTTGCTGGCTCGCTTCATCGGACTGTTTGCGGCGTCCAATCTTGCGGTCATGGTCGCGCAAGTGCTCGCGTGCGTTTGTTTTTACGTGGCGGCTCGCTTGATGGATTGCAAATGGCACTGG
>JBEEOX010000132.1:0-5232 GCA_041191425.1 Verrucomicrobiota bacterium
GAAACATCGCTCGTGAATGGGGCATTGCTGCGCGAAGATCATTATCGCGATCGGGATGAAGTTGAACCATCCGCCTCGCTAGAATGGATGCATGAAATATCGCGCGGCATGGAATCGCGGGTCGCTTTGGGATCGGGATTTCGACTGCCATCTCTGAATGAACTTTATCGGCCCTATCGTGTGCGTGGCGATAGCGTCGAAGCGAATCCCGACTTGGATCCTGAGCGGTTCATGACGATGGAGGCGGGACTTGATTGGAGAGTAAGCGACCAATGGAAATTGGGAGCATCGGGGTTTCATCATTGGATTTCTGATGCGATCGCCAATGTGCCGGTGACTGATAGCGAGTCCATGCGAGACAATGTCGATGAAGCGCGAGTGGCAGGCATCAAGGTCGATACCGAGTGGTTGCCGCATGAGTCGCTCACGCTCGCAATGCGCGGGCTTTGGTCGGAAACGGAATTTTATTCATCGCCGGATCAGCCGTTGCTTGAAGGCAAACCTTTTCCGCAAGCGCCCGACTTGCGCGTCATCGCCGATGCCGAGTGGCGCGTGTTTGATGATCTAAATGTGTTTGGCGGGGTAGAATACGGAGCCTCGCAGTTTGATGATGCCTTGGCAAAGAGAGTCATTCCCGATTACACCTCGGTGAAGATTGGCGTGATGCGAAAGATTGGAAATGCCGTGTGGCAGGTGTGCATTGAAAATCTTTTCGACGAGGAAATCGTCACCGGTGTGAGCAGTGATGGACTTCGCACGCTGTCCGAGCCGAGGTCGCTGTGGACCTCTATCGAGTGGGGCTTTTGAAATCTTATGTCGCGTGCATTCGCGGATTGCCATGGGCGCGAGATGAGAGCTAATTCCTGCATGCGCGGAATGCTTTTGATTTCGTTTTTTGCCTGCGGTTTTGCGTTGGGCAACAAGGTCAAGACGGAGGAATTGTACCGAATGCATTGTGCCGCGTGCCATGGCGCTTCATTCGAAGGTGGGTTGGGTGGATCGCTGGTGGATGGCGAGTGGAAACATGGCGGATCTGATGAGGAGATCACGCATTCAATCAGCAAAGGCAAGCCAGAGTTGGGCATGATGCCGTGGGAGGGCGTGCTCACCGCCGAGCAGATCCGCGGCATGGTAATTTTTCTGCGCGAGAAGGAAAAACAAACCCTCACCAAGGAAGTTAAATTCCCTGTGCCGTCGGCGGACGAGGTCGTAAAAACCGCATTGCATGACTACCGTCTTGAAACGGTGGTGTCCGAAGGCCTCGAGAACCCGTGGGCCATCGCATTTTTGCCCGACGGCCGAAAATTGGTCACCGAAAAGGCAGGGCGACTGCGATTCATCTCAGCGGACGGGGTGCTTGATCCTCGTTCGATCGAAGGGCTTCCTGAGGTGATCGATCATGGTCAGGGCGGCTTGATGGAAGTGGCCCTGCATCCGGATTTTTCAAACAACGGATGGGTTTATCTCGGTTTATCCGAAGGCACGCGCACCAAGAAAAAAGAAGGCAAGGATGAGGTTCGCTGCATTACGGCGGTCGTGCGCGGAAGGATAAAGGATCATCGCTGGATCGATCAGGAATGGATCTATCGGCCTGATGAAAAGTTTCGCTCGGGTAGCGGCGTGCACTTTGGCACGCGGTTTGTGTTTTCGGATGGATACATCTTTTTTCCGATCGGTGAGCGTGGAGGCATGATGGAGGCACAGGATTTGACGCGCCCGATCGGCAAAATTTTTCGACTGCATGACGATGGTCGGGTGCCGAAGGACAACCCGTTTGCAGGCAAGTCGAATGCGATTGGTGGCATTTGGTCGTATGGTCATCGCAACCCGCAGGGTCTCGCGATGGATCCTCGGGACGGATCGATTTACGACACCGAGCACGGTCCGCGTGGTGGTGATGAGTTGAATTTGATTTTGCCTGGCCGCAATTACGGTTGGCCGTTGGTGACTTACGGAATGAACTATGATGGAACGCCGATGGTGGCCAACACCGAGAAGGAGGGCATCGAGCGGCCGTTGACTTATTGGGTTCCGTCGATAGCGGTGTGTGGGCTGGATTTTTATGCGGGAGAAAAATTTCCCAAGTGGAAGAACGACCTCTTGGCTGGGGCTTTGGCGCAGCAGGAAGTCCGGCGCATCCGCATCGTCGATCGCAAGGTCGTCGAGCAGGAGATCATTCTCAAAAACATCGGGCGCGTGAGGGATGTGGCGGCAGGTCCCGATGGCCTAGTGTATGTGGTGTTGAACAAACCCGACCGCATTGTTCGTTTGCGCCCTGCGGGTGAATGATGGTGTCGAATCCCGCAATTTTTTCATGACAGGTGAGGGCATCGGGTGTTTGGTTTCACCCATGAAATTTCAACCGCTGCTGTGGGCTTGCCTGATAGGATTATCTCTCTGCCTCAACGCCGAGGATCAGAAGCCCGAGCCCTCATTGGCTGCTCAAATGAGTGAGCTGGACGACGCCTACAAGGCTTTGAAAAAAGAGACTGATCCAGAGAAGGGCGCGGCCGCCGCACGAACCGCTCAGCAGGCCTTGCTCATGGGCCTGGCTGAACTGCCGGAGATGGTCAAAAAGATGCCCGATGGCGCCGACAAGGCTGCGGCTGCGGTGGAGTACCGCAAGCTCATGGCGCAGTGCTATGTGATTTTCTGCGAGATTGAGCAGGCGTTCCTTGCGGGCAAGATCGATCAGATCGAGGGCCTAATCGACAACCTCAAGGCCGTCAAAAAGACGGGTCACCAAAAATTCATCGAAGACTGAGCCGCGCGGATCACTCGATGTCGACGCGAGTGCCGAGCTTCACCTTTGAGTACACGACAGGCATGATCGCGCGAGGTCCGCGGATGCAGGCGTGCGAGGCAGGGTAGCGTTTGACCGGGCCGATGTGGTGACCGACACCATCGTTGGTGAGACGCATCCAGTACTTCATGGGGGCGCCGACGAAGCGTCCGCCTTCGGGGATGGAATCATTCAACGCGTCGGCATCGCCATTGATGATGCTGCCTGCCGCGTCGTAGATTTTGCCGTAGCGGTTGGAACTTTTATCGACGATTTTTTCCAGAATGTAAAAAGTGCCGGTCGGTGTGGGGCGGCTTTTGACGCCCGAGCAGATCGGGTAGTCCATGACCAGTTCGCCGTTGTTCATGAGCATCCCGCGTTGGGTCGAGAGGTTGATCTTGATGTGCGAGTTGCCATCGTGGGTTTGGGAAAGCAGCTGCTCGTTTTTCCAGGTATCGTAGGTTTTCGGATAGGACGGCTCGGCCTTGAAATGCTCGTACGTGCCAGGCGGATGCGGATTCACCGGTTTGCCGCCGTTGGCTGGGCCGACAGTTTTTTGATTCGCACAGCTCGCCAGAAAAAGGGCGGTCGACACGGCGGCGAGGCGATGGAATGAGCGTGGGGTTTTCATGGCGCGGTTCGATGGGCGGGAGACGGAATTAATCTCATTTTCAAGCCATTGCAATCTCGAAGGATGATGGTCGCTCCGAGCTTTTTTCCATTGCCCTGAATGGGCGATTCGCTAGGGTGTCCGTAATATTTGGGAAATGAGATGAATTCTGTGCTTGAGGCTCCCGTTCTCGTTTTGAATCGGTTCTGGCAACCGGTGCATACCTGCTCGGTGAGACGGTCCCTGCACCTGCTGTGCATCGGTCATGCGCAGGTGGTGCAGGTCGATGGCGAGGAGAAATTCAAGACCCACGATCTTGCCGCGTGGATTCGTCATTCGGCGATGGCGGTAGGGGTGCCTATGATTCGCGGGGCGCGGATCGCGTTGATGGTTCCGAAGATTGTGGTGCTCTCGATGTACGAGCGGGTGCCGCGTTTGGAGGTTCGTTTCAGTCGGCGCAATGTGTTTCTGCGCGACAGGTTCACCTGCCAATATTGCACGAGGGTTTTTCCTGAGAGTCAGCTCAACCTTGATCATGTCACTCCGCGCGACAAAGGCGGACGCACGAGCTGGGACAACATCGTGACATCATGTTTTCGTTGCAATACGCGCAAGGCCAACAAACTTCCTCACGAAGCGGGCATGCATCCGCGCAACAAGCCTTTTGCGCCGCGCTGGAGACCACTCTTCGGGCTTCAGGAAAATGGTTTGGCCGACGAAAGTTGGGGGCAATTCATCCGCCCCGAGCGCGATGACACGCGAATGTCGGCTTAATGCCGTTTGCTCGAATCCTCATTGACCAGCCATGTGGTCGAGCAAGCGTTGATTGAATTCATCGGCCATGTTGTAGCCGAGTCGGCGGAGTTGCTGATCGAGAGCGGCGATGGTGACCATGCGAGCGGTGTCGCGTCCAGGCGCGATGGGGATTTCCACATGAGACACATGTTGTCCGAGGATCTCGTAAGTTTTCTGACGCAGGCCGAGACGATCGACCTCGTTGAGGTCGGCGTGCGGTTTGAGTGTGACAACGAGGTCGAGTCGTTTGTCGGGCCTGATTGATGCGAGGCCGTAGAGGTTGGCGACATTGATGATGCCAATGCCGCGGATTTCCATGTAACCGCGTGAGAGATCGGGCGAGGTCGCGACGAGTTCGCCGCCGACGAGTTTGATGCGCACCATGTCGTCAGCGACGAGCGAAGCGCCGCGCTCGAGAAGACCGATGGCGGTTTCCGATTTTCCCGATCCACTTTTGCCGATGATGAGCACGCCGACGCCGCGCATGTCGACCATGCACCCGTGCAGGGTGACGCTGGGCGCGAAATCATGCTCGAGCAGGATGGTCGCCGCGTTGACGAAATTCATCGTCACCTGCGAGGTGCGGAAAACGGGGATCGAATGCTTGTGCGCCACTGCCATGAGTGCGTCTTCTAGAACCGATCCACGAGAGGTGACGATGCAAGGGATGTCGCGCTCGCACATTTGCTCGAAGCGTTCAACGCGTACTTCCTCGGGAAGTTTTCGCAGATAGGAAAGCTCCGAGTTGCCGAGAACCTGGACGCGCTTTTTGGCGAAGTAGGAAAAGAATCCCGCGAGTGCGAGTCCGGGTCGATTCATCGCAGGCTCGCTGATCGGGCGATCGAATCCAACACGCTCGCCTTGCAACTCGAGGTCGAGGGCCTTGGCGTGGCTTTCGAAAAATTTACCCGCGGAAATCGAGGAAACTGTCTTGGGGCGCGCTGGCATTGGGATCATGCAAGCACAGCCGGCCCGCTGCGGCACGCAAAATTCCAAGGGCATGGCAGCCGTTTCGGATGATCAAACGATGAGAAGGGGTTGCGCG
>JBEEOX010000133.1:0-5222 GCA_041191425.1 Verrucomicrobiota bacterium
CGTCCGTTGTAGGCGCGAAAGTTGCGGGCGAACCAGTGCGGAAACGAGGTGTTGATGCGTTCGACGTTTTCGCCGTAGACGCGCATGCTTAGGGCCGCGCCGCCGCAGCCCGAGTCGTTGGAGATTATCATGGCAAAGCGTTCATCCTGGGCGCCGGCCCAGAGCGCGGTTTTGCCGAGTCGTGAATGGCCGTGGACGGCAACGCGCCGACCGTCGATTTCGGGATCGCTCTGGAGATAGTCGAGCGCGCGGCTCAGGCCCCAGGCCCAGATGCCGATGGCGCCCCATTCGTCGGGCCGGCGCTCATCGGCCGCCGCCGTGCCGAAAAGCGCGCCGACATCGGCGGTCAGCCCCTCGACGCGATCCTCGCAGAGATCGCCGTAGTAGACCGTGGCGGTGGCATAACCGCGACCAACCACAGTTGCAATCTCCCAGGCTTCCGCCGAGACCCCCCGCGTAGCCTCGGTGGCGCGGTTATTGACAATCCCTTTTTCCGCACTGGGTCGCATCCACGCGCGCGCGAGCGTGATGCCGGGATCGGCGTGCACACACTGGTTGCCGTTAAAGTTCAGTCCTAGGAAAGCCGGCCACGGAGCGTGGTCGCCCGCTGCGCCGGACGGTTGGTAAATCAACAGGTGCATCTTCGGACCGTCCTGCTTCGCGGTGAACCAGATGGTGACTTCCTTGCGCACGGCCTTGCCGCCGAGCGCTGCGCGATCGACCGAAGTCACCGCCCAGTGCATTTGCGAGGGGCGGCCGGCCGGTGTGCGCCCGTAAACCTCGCGGGCGAAGAGCTCGAGCACTTCGCCGCGTCGCTGCGCACGCCACGCAGCACTGTCCCGCACTTGGGTGCCATTGATGGCCACGAGAGGATCGGGCAGTTGGTACGACGGCACCTTTGCCTCGTTGTAATTGATCGGGATCTTTTCTTTCTGGGCAGCACCCGCCCCCGGGGCCGCGGCTATGACGAGCAGGATGAGCGTGCGAAGGATGCGCATGCGTGCAGCGTGAGCCGGCCGGTCGGGGTGTGCAAGCCGCGGCGTTTTGGTTTTTGTGCGGCGCGAGCCACGAAAATGATTGAAACGAGCCTAGAAGATTATGAGCAGAAGGTGCGGTGTTGGCACTTGCGGACGACAGGCAAGAGGGGGGAAGGGCGACGCGGTTTTTGGATATGAACATGGAGGCCGCATTGATTTGTAAACAGCTTGTTACCGCTTTTTGCAAAAGGGAGCATTTTCCATTTCTGGACTCCGTTCTAGATGAGCACTTCACGGATCATTTTTTCAGCGGTGTGATCTGGCCGATTTTCGATGATCCAGCTCACGCTTCATTTATTCACCGTAAAGTTGGCATTCAATTCCGCAGAATTGGGTTCGCCTTTTTCATTGCAGGTAAAGGTCAACTTTTTGTGAGACTCGGCGCCATTCACAAGCAGACAGCTGAGTTTGAGGTTCCATGCCGGTGCGTTGAGGTGGTTAAGATCCACGCGGAATTTACCCTCATCATCGACAACGGCACAGAAGGTCATTGCGCCATGATCGGTACTGGCGGTAATCGGCCAGACGCTAGCGATGATGGCGCAAGGCGGGACGGAAGCGCTGACTCTGCCCGCGAGGCGTAAGGTGCCTTTTTCTGTGGACGCTGTGAGATTCTCGAAAACGGTGTCGGCGGGTTGCCAGCGAGCTTTGTTCGACTGAGTGATGAGCGGATGCGCGGCGAAGCGAAGCGCGGTTGCGAGCGAGAGATATGAGGGTCTCTTGCCGCCCCAGAGGTTTTCGCGGTAGTGGAGATTTCCGCCGCCCATGAGAGCAACGCCGGGTGCTTCGTTGGGACCACCGTTGTCGTGCGGGAAGCCCAGGCCGTGGCCAAGTTCGTGCGCGAGTCCGCCGAGATACCACGAGTTGAACTTTGCGACAGTCATCTTTTTGCTGTCGTAGTAGTGCTCCTTGAAAACGATCGACTGGTCCTTGTGCGTGAGCAGCAGCGGATCGAGTAGCTCGCAATCGGCAGCGTGGCAGAGGCCGTGGCGATGGTCGCTCCATCCGGCTCCATAATAGGGCGCGTGGAAAACAAACTGCCCGTCCGCCTCGCGTTCGCAGAGGCCGTAAAAGATGAGCACATGCTCGCGCTTGGGATCGAATTTCCCTGCGAGTGCCTTGCATGCCTCCGCCCACGTCTCATTGCCAGATTTGTAGTTGTAATGCGCTGCTGGTTGCTGGCCGCGGACAAGGTGTGCGACGATTTTTCCGTCTTTGCGCTCAAATGGCAACCCGCCGGTTTTTACTCCGAATCGCTGCTCCATTTCCTCGCAGAAAAATGCACTGATGTCGGTCAGGCTGCGGTCGAGTCGCGCGGCGAAATCCGGCAGCGGTTCACGATCTGCGGCGTGGAAGTAGATGACGCGGACGAAAGCATCGCTCGGCTTTTCTCCAGCGTGAAACGCGGTGATTCGCTTAAGCGCGGCGTCCATGACTGGATTTGCGCCGGCGGCAACGAAGCCACCCATCATAAACAGAACTAACACTGGTAACAATTTTTGCATCTGGCGTTTCGATGAAGGGAGTATGGTTTTAGACAAAGTTTTTTGATGACGTCAGAGAACACATGTGGAGAGGGGGCAGTCAAGTTCAAGAGGGTGTAGAGCCCGGCGTAGAGATTTTGATCAAATACTCTGAGGCACACGGGAAATACAATCATGGTGGCAACTCCTACCAGAAGTAGGTATCCGCATGCGATCAATCCGGCCTTTTCTGCTAGGTAACGTCCTCTTAAGGAAGCGGACCGAACGATGAAAGCCGCGCAGGCCCCTGCGAGCAGTGGATCGGCCCGCCATGGCAGATTGACGTAGGCATGGAAGCCGGGGGAAATCATGCGCAGGCACGGAAGCAGTCAGAATACCGCAGCAAAGAACCATGGCAGCTTGCGCTCTCCCAGCAACAGCAGAAGCAGCGGGATGATCAGATAGAACTGCTCTTCCACGGCAAGGGACCAAGTCACAGCAAGCCATCCCGGGCCGAATTGCTGCTGGAGCCCCATGAAGATGTTCTGTGTGTACGTTGCGTAGGAACCAATTGGCATGGGGTTTTCAAACAACTAGCGCCTCGCATCTTCGGGAAGACCTTGACAGTCTTTGAGTAGCACAAATAGCCCTAACATCACGAAATAGAGAGGGAATATTCTCGCGCTCTGGCGGAGATAGAAGTGGCGCAAAAAATTCGGCTGCCCGGATTTGTCGATGAGAATTCCCACGATGAGAAATCCGGATAGAGCGAAGAATAAATCCACTCCACTGCCAGTCACATAGAGCAAGCGCCTGATGTAGGGTGCCCACCAACCTGCATCTCTTGAGACCAAGCACGGGATGTAGTGCCACACCCAAACCATCAAGACGGCGAGGCCGCCGATGCCATCAGCGCTCGGAATTTCCTGATTCTAACTGGGTCATGCCGGCCGGGTGGTTTCTACCAACGCATCAGATCACCACAGGATGATCGCATCATTCTCAATCCGCAGGCGCATGGATGGCTTGCATTTGGCGAGGAAATTCCCCAAGGCTTCGATGCTTGGGTAGGCTGGATCCGTTCCGAAGAGGCGTGCGTCGTCGATGACGATCCGGTAGGGATGTTGCATGAGCTGGAAAATCGCTTCGAGCTCCTCGATGACCGGGCATTCTTTTTCTCCCATGCCGGTGCTTCCACCTGAGTAGTGACCATCCAGGAAAAAGACGCAGGAACCGTCAATTTTTGGGCAAACTTGCGTCAATACTGCCGAGGAGTCGCCCTCTAGTGCCGCGACGGAGGGCACGTTTTTGAAGCGATCACGTGCCAGTTCCGCCAGTCGAGGCTCTACCTCAATGGTGTAAACTTGACGAAATGTGTTGCGGAAACTCCAAGCGGTGTCACCGAGAAAGGTCCCGGTTTCCACCAAGATCTTAGCTCCCATGGCATTTGCCTCGGCCAAGAGCATGGCCCGCCGAATGAAATAGGGAGGCGGGGTCACCCAACCTTCTTGTCTCCAACGACCCGCGCTTTGAAATAGATGACGGTATTCATTCCAACGGCTGATGAATGGAAGGCAGTCGAGGAGGCGGTTTCTCCACTGGATTTTGACGTATGAGATCATGGAAGGCGAAATTCGGAAAATGAGAGGTTAGGTGGCGCGCACTCGCCTTCTCATGTGGGTGGTTTGAATGTGGGTATCATAAACAGAACTAGCAGTGGTAACAATTTTTGCATCCGGCTTTTCGATGAATGAAGCATGGTTTTGGACTAAGTTTTTGACGACGTCAGAGAACACATGTGCAGAGGAGCGCAATCAAGCGTAGTGATGTTCACCGCTTCGTTGGGTGTGCTGTCTAGTTCTTATCGCTAGGTGAGGTAAAAGGATTTGTGTTGCGCTATTGAAAGATGAGATTGGAGAGGCGAGCGAATTTCAGCGTAAGGCTCGGTAGTGTGAGCCTCGCCCCTTGCGATGAAGTTCGGCCACTCCGGCTTTGACAAGTTCGCTGAACTTGTCCTTTAGCGTGTTGCGGTTCGCGCCGGTCTCGCTCACGGCCTCGGAGACCGAAAGGCTGCCGCGCTGCCTGATCAGATAAGCAAGACGTTCTGCAAGTGGCGAAAGCTGAGGCGGCTTTGGCGCAGCCGTGCCAAGTTTTTCGCGAAGTCGAGCCACTTGAGTGCGCATCGAACGCAGAAAGAAAAGGATCCAAGGTTCCCAATCGACTTGATCCTTATCCAAAGTCGTTTGCGTCCTTCTCAGCGCGAGGTAGTAAGCCTCTTTGTTGTGTTCGATGACACTTTCCAGCGAGCTGTAAGAAACGAAGTTGTAGCCGCTGCGGAGGAGCAAAAGATTGCTGAGAACCCGAGACAGCCGACCGTTACCATCCTGAAACGGATGAATGGCGAGGAACACGACATTGAAAACGGCGATTCGCAACAGTGGATGAAGACTCGGCTCGCGCTCTTCCTTGGCCAACCATTCGAACAGGGTCTTCATGAGCCGCGGAGTGTCGAACGGCGTTGCGGTTTCGAAGATGACTCCGACTTGCTTGCCATCCGGGCCGACTGCCACGACATGATTGGGCAAGGTTTTCCACTCGCCACGATGACGCTCGTCCTTGCTGCTGTAGCGGAGCAAGTCGCGATGAAGTTGGAGGACGATGTTTTCCGTGACTGGCATGTCAGTCCATGCAGCATGGATCGTTTCCATGGCATAGGCATATC